>JAEYYZ010000128.1 GCA_023428185.1 Actinomycetes bacterium | reverse complement strand
CAACCCTGAGGTCGAGGCGATGCGCGCTGTACTGCGTCGATCATTGGCTCAGGACCCGCAACGCTTTACCCGCATGTCCCAAGGAATTGTGGGCGTGAGTGAAGAGACCACCACTGGCGTACATCGTCTAGATCAGATGCATGCCCGCGGAGAGCTGCTGTTCCCCGCGATCAACGTCAATGACTCGGTAACCAAGTCCAAATTCGATAACCGCTACGGCATCAGACATTCACTGCCAGACGGCCTTAACCGCGCCACCGACGTGCTCATGGGCGGCAAGATCGCCGTAGTGTGCGGATACGGCGACGTGGGCAAGGGCGCGGCAGAAGCGCTGCGGGGCCAAGGTGCCCGCGTTGTTGTCACTGAGATTGACCCCATCTGCGCGCTCCAAGCGGCGATGGACGGTTACGAAGTAGCGCGCGTTGAGGACTATGTCAGCAGGGCTGATTTCTTCATCACCACTACAGGCAACAAGGACATCATTCGCCTTGAACACATGTCGTCCATGAAGAATAAGGCGATCGTGGCGAACGTGGGCCACTTTGACAACGAGATTGACATGGCGGGGTTGGCTCGCTCGGGCGCCAAGCGTGAACCCATCAAGCCCCAGGTAGACGAGTGGACGTTCGCGGATGGCCACTCCGTCATCGTGCTCAGCGAGGGCCGCCTCATGAACCTGGGAAACGCCACTGGACATCCCAGCTTTGTCATGAGCACCTCATTCACCAACCAAGTGCTCGCGCAGATCGAATTGTGGACCAACCTCAGCGCTTACCCGTTGGGGGTTCACAGGTTGCCCAAGGAGTTGGATGAGAAGGTGGCCCGCTTGCACCTGGACGCTTTAGGCGTGCGCCTCACTGAGCTCACCGACGATCAAGCCCAGTATTTGGGCGTGGGCGTGCAGGGGCCCTTCAAGAGCGAGCATTACCGCTACTAGCGCCTGAGGTTGTGGGGCGTGCCTTTTAGTTGTCCAGGTCAGTTGTCCAGGTCAGTTCTCCACGTCGGGAATGCCAAAAGGCAAGCGCGCCAAACGTTCGGCCTCGCGCCTATTTGCGGCATCCATCTGTATCGCCACGGAATACTCGCGGTCTCGGCGTGCTGCCACCACGGCCGCAATGAAGTTCTCGGGATGTGTGCCCACTGGCGGCCGGGGCGATACGTGAACCAAGAGGTCGTCGCTGATGCGGGTGCCAAGACGGGCTCGAACGTTCACTTCCATGGACGCCGCGCGGCTCAAGAACAGCCTCGCGGTGAGGGCCAATCCGTCGGGTAGGCGAGTGATGTCCGCAGTGCGTGCCCATTCTTGTAAGGAATACGGCATAGCAACCGGAGGAAGCATTTTGCGACCACCCCGAGTGCGCATGGAGAAGGTGCCCACCATGATGTCGCCTACGCGCTTTCCGCGATCCGAGAGCATGGACGTGGTGATGGCGATGAGGCCCACTGTCGCGTAGAGCTCCAAGACGCCAACCAGCGCCCTGCCAAACGCGTGGCGCGCCGTGATGGGCCCGCCATCGTCGCGCACAATGCGTAACCCCACGGCGAGCCTGCCTGGACTCAAGCCTCGAGTGAGCGTCTCGGCGGTGGCAGGGAACACCACGAGTGTGAGCACCACAATGGTCACCACCAGGGCACCCTGCATGGCTCCGTTGAGAACATTGAGGAGCGGGCTCGACACGTAGATCGCGAACCATAGGACGGCGCCCACTACCAGCACATCGATGGCGCCGGAGGCGATGCGCAGGGTCACGGGAGCCGCCCCTGCGTCGATCGCCACGCCCTCGCCAAGGATGATGTCATCGTTCATGCTCATGCGGTAGCCCTCCTATATGGCATCGTAGCGACGTGGACATTGACGCTTTGGCAGCAGTGAGGGAGCCGCGCTGGCAGCGACTCCAGCAACTGGCGCGCTCGCGCCGCCGCACCGGTGCCGAAGCGGACGAAATGACCGTGCTCTATAGGTCCACTGCCGCCGACCTGTCCACTGTGCGTTCCGCTGCCCCTGACCCCGCCCTCATCACCCGCCTCAGCATGTTGCTCGCTCAGTCGAGAGTGTGGCTCACGGGCACGCACCACGTGCGCACCTCCGACTTCTCCAGGTACTTCACGCGGAGCCTTCCTGCCGCGCTTTACCGGGTGCGGTGGTGGGGCGCAGGGGTGTCGCTCGCAGTGATCGTGCTCGCGGCTATCAGCGCTCAGTACACGCTCAACACCCCAGAAGCACTCGAGCTCGTGGGCTCTGCTGAGACGAGGGCGCAAATCGCGCAAGAAGAATTCGCGAGTTACTACACCGAGTACGACAACGCTTCCTTTGCGGCCAGGGTATGGACCAACAACGCTTGGCTTGCGGCGCAATGCATCGCGTTTGGCATCACCGGCATCTTCCCGCTGATCTTGATGTACAACACGGTGATCCAATTGGGAGTGGCCGCCGCGATCATGGCAGAGCACGGCCAGTTGGACATCTTCTTTCAGCTGATCATCCCTCACGGCTTGCTTGAACTCAGTGCGGTGTTCGTTGCCGCAGGGGCCGGAATCCGCTTGTTTTGGACCATGGTGGTGCCTGGCAACAGAACCAGGGGTGCCGCGCTCGCTGAGGAGGGCAAGGTGACGTTCTCGGTAGCGCTCGGTCTGGCGATCACCCTGTTCGTCTCGGGGCTCATTGAAGGATTCGTGACCCCGTCCACCATGCCGTGGCCGGTCAAGATCGTGATTGGGTCCGTCGCGTTCATCGCGTTTTGGGTCTACGTCTTTGTTGCAGGCCGCGAGGCGGTGCGTGGGGGAGCCTCGGGAGATGACGACGTGGACTTCCGAGTGGAGCAAGCGCCGGTGGCGGCCTAGTTGCCGCCTCGCTACAACTTTCCCGATGCCTTGAGCGCCAAATAGGCATCGGCCACGGCTGGAGCGATGTCGTCCGGCAACGCGGTGACTACCTCTGCGCCGCCTTGACGCAACCGTGTCTCCACGGCCTCGCGTTCGATGATGCCGCGAGCCGCTGCGGCAGCGGTGTAGACCTCATCCGCGCTCCGCCTGCCCGAGAGCATTTCTGCCACATCCGGGTCGTCCACAGAGGCGATGAGCACCTGGTGGTCAGCTTGAAGAGCGGATACCGCCCGCAAACCGCCACCGTCGATCATGGCGGCGTCCACAGTGGTGAGCAACACGATGAGCGACCTTTGAGAGAGCCGTTCTCGCACCAGACGCGTCACTCCCGCCCAGTCCAGTTCCACGAGCGATGGATCAATCACCGCCAGCGCGGAGGCTACGGACGGCATGATCGACGCTCCCGTGGAACCCATAGCGCGTGTTCTTTCCACCCGGTCAAACGCCGTGACGAACACACGATCACCGGCGCGGCTCGCGAGTGCAGTGAGCAACAACGCCGCCTCAATCGATGCCTCGAGGCGTGGCGCATTGCCCACACGCACTGCAGAGAGTCGCGCAGTGTCCACCACAATGAACACGCGCCTGTCGCGCTCGGGCCTGTAGGTGCGCACCACGACATCGGCACGGCGAGCGCTAGCCCTCCAGTCAATGGTGCGTACGTCATCTCCAATGACGTATTCGCGCAGGCTGTCGAACTCGCTCCCAGCGCCCCGCAGCAAGACGGGACTCATGCCATCCATCTCACGTAGTCGCGCGAGCCGTGAAGGCAAGTGCTTGCGGGAAGCGAACTCGGGAAGCACTCGCAGTGTGGTCGCTACGGGAATTGACTTCTGGCGCCCCGCGAGGCGTAGAGGTCCTTCAGTGCGGATGGTGACGGCGGCGCCTTTGCGGTCTCCCCGGCGGGTGGGACGCAACGGAGTGGTCCGCTGTGTGGCATCTCCGGGCTTCAAGGCGAATGTGTGGCGGTTGAGGCCGGCCCCAGCACTGGGAGTCCATGCGTCCCGCACGGCACCCCGCACGGTTCGGGAAGAGACATTGGCCAATTCGATGGTGGACTCGGTGCTCTCTGTGAGGCGCACTGAACCAGGTACCACTCTGCGTACTCCAAGGGAACGGACGGAGGGCGCCATGAGCGCATCCACCAGTGCCACCGCGAGAACTGCAAAGAGCCACCACCACGCCACCGCGCGGCTTTGAAGCATGAAGGACGGGATGGCACCCAAGAGCGCCAACGCCGCCGTCCACCCGGTGATGTACATGTGCCTACCGGGGCACAGGAACCGTGGCGAGCACGGTAGCCAACACGGCCTCGGTGGTCACGCCCTCGAGTTGAGCCTCGGGGCGCAACTGCATGCGGTGCGAGAGCGTCCACGCGGCGAGCGCCTTGACGTCGTCGGGTGAGACAAAGGTGCGTCCCCGCATCCATGCCCACGCCCTCGATGTGGCCAAGAGCGCCGTAGCACCGCGAGGGGACACGCCCAGGGCTACCGAAGGGGCCTCTCGGGTGGCCCGGCACACATCCACCACATAGCCGATGACGTCGTCCGAGATTTCCACCTGCGCCACCTCGGCACGTCCCGCTTCAAGATCTTTGGCCGATGCCACGGCACGCACGCCTGCGGCCGCCAAGTCTCGCGGGGAGAAGCCGTTGGCGTGGCGGCGCAAGATCTCCGCCTCGGCGGCGCGTTCGGGCATGCCCACGGGAATCTTGAGCATGAATCGGTCCAGTTGCGCTTCAGGCAAGGGGTACGTGCCTTCGTACTCAATGGGGTTCTGAGTGGCGATGACCAAGAACGGTGAGGGAAGCGGGCGCGACTGTCCGTCCACCGTCACTTGACGCTCTTCCATGGCTTCCAAGAGCGAGCTTTGGGTCTTGGGAGGAGTGCGGTTGATCTCGTCGGCGAGCAGCAGGTTAGTGAACACAGGGCCTTCACGGAAGGAAAATGCCGCGGTGCGAGCGTCGTAAACGAGTGAGCCCGTGATATCTCCAGGCATCAAGTCAGGGGTGAACTGCACGCGCGAGAACTCGAGACCCAGAGCCTGACCAAGAGTGCGAACGAGGAGAGTCTTGGCTACTCCAGGTACCCCCTCAAGAAAGACGTGCCCGTTGCACAGCAACGCAATGACAAGGCCGGTGACGGCGCGATCCTGGCCCACTACGGCTTTGCCTACCTCGGTGCGAACGGCAGCGAGCGCCTCGCGGGCGGGCGAGACGGGCGCGTCTTGAGCCACAGTTGGCGTGTCGGCTACAGGCTCCTGTCCAGCACTCGGATCCTGAACCTCTGGCGCGGGGGGAGGGGTCTCGGTCACAGTCGGTGTACCTCACTTTCGAGTTGGTCCAGCGCAAGCGCCAGGTCAATCATGGCTGACTCATCAACGGGCGCAGGCCCGTAGAGCAGACTCTCAACATCCCGGTACTCGCGACCGGTTGCGCGGGAGATGGACACGAGTAGAGCTTCTTTACCGTCGTAGCGAGAGACGCCCAAGCGTCGGCCGATGCGCCCGGCCGCCGCTCCGCGTAGCGAAGCGCCCGACCTGCCGTAAGCGCGTGCCGCGCGGTACATGCGCGCTCGGCCGCGCGTCGCTTCCGAAGCCCGAATGACCACCGGAAGGGGCTCGGTGACGAGGGCGCCAAAGCGTCGGGCTCGCCATAGAGCCACCGCGATGAGCGCCACCCCGAGCCCGTAAAGGGCATTGCCGGTGCCAGGGGGGAGGAAGTCGGGGCTTGCGCCCACATCGCTCGCCGAAGGCCCACCTGGGCCGGAGGTGCCCCCGTCACTGGGTTGCGTCCAGGTCAACGTGCTCGAGTCGTAGAAGGAACCCACGTACCACACGGCCTTGTCATGCTTTCCGATGGCGCGCAATACGAGCGCGCCGTTGCCTTCGCGTGCCACATAGTCGTTGGTAGCGATGATCCCGTCTGCTACCAAGGTGATGGTGAACTCACCGTGAGGTATCACCACGTACCCAAAGCCACCCTCGGTTCGTTCAAAACACCCGGTGGCACCGTGGGTCAAGGAGCCGGTGAGGTACTGGCCGTTGGAGCTGATGGAGGCCGCAGCGGTGGCGTGAGGGTCGGCGCACTGGGCGTCGTCCACGCCCGCGTCTGCCCACAAGGAAGTGAGCTCCATGCCGAGTGCGGAGGCTACGGCGTCGCCTGAACCCAACACCACAACGTCCCCCGGGTAGTCCACGATGGATTGGGCTTGGAAGGCTTGGAGGTACGCGCCGTCGGCGATCACCAAGGTGGTACGTGCAGGTGCGGTGATGCGCGCCGCGCTCAGCCTGTCCACTTCCCGCAATTCAAGCCCTTGCGCCCGAGCCACTTCCGCTACCGCCATGGCGCCCAACGGACCCGGATTGGCAGTGGACAGAGGCACGGAGTTTTCTTCAGTTCCAGTGAGGCCAATGATCGCCACCATGAGAACAAAGATGGCCCCCAGCGCCAGCCCCAGACGCGAGCGACGCAATTGGGTGCGGACGCTCGGTGCCTGCGCGGCGCGCTGGTACTCCTGAGTCGCGGCGGCTGTCACGAACGCACCTCGATCCGGGCTTGCGCCACGGCATCGTCCACGCGGCTGACAAACTCGTACAGTTCCCTGGTGGCCGTGTTATGCCCGTACCGCACGCCATCAAAGATGTCGGAGCACCGGTACAAGTCTTCGTAGTGCGCCTCAAGGCGCAGGCCCACTGCCTGGGCGAATTCTGCGGCGGTCATGCCGGGTACCACCGAGATCAGGCCGCGTTCCTCCACCGACCGCACGAGGGCGCGGAATCGCTCCACCACAGCTTGAGTCCAGTCTTGACGATCGGCGGCTGCCACTGCCGCAGCGCGGATGTCAACAGCCTCTCTGTCGTCATCGTCAAAGACGCTCGCTGACTTGCGGCGGGTTCGGGAACTACGTAACGGCCCCAGGATGAGGACCAAGATCGCGATGGCTGCGCCGGCAATCAAGAGGCCTACAACGAGCCCGCCCGAGACTCCAAACCCCCCGGCACCCTCGCCAAAGGAGAACAACCGTTCAATGACATCGTTGATCCATGCCTGCAGGCGTTGGAACCATCCGGCCGGGCGCTCTTGGTATTGCGGCTTGCTGAGCTCTTCCTCGAGCCAGCGCCGTGCGGTCTCCGCGTCTGGCTCAATAGGAATCGCAAACGGCAGGCGAACATGCATGCGTTAGCCCACCACCACGCTGGCCCGCTGATGACGGGCCTCTGCCGCACGCGCGAGTTCAACCTCGAATCCTTCGCGCCGCATACGCCCGTCGATATACAGCAAGGAGTACACCGAACCCAAGAAGGCGTACGTGACGATGTTGCTCAAGACCAAAGCCACCCCATAACTCGCGGCAAAGGCAATTCCCATGACGAGCGCGTCCTCAGGGGCCGCGGCGATCACGACGAACCACACCACCTGGGCAGCGGTCTGCACAATTTGCGAGACAAAACCCAGGATGGTGACACACACCACCAAGATGAGCACTGTCCACCAGAACCGCTTCTTCATGAGGTGCACGCCGCGTCGCAGAGATGCCACCGCAGAGACTCGTTCCAGCACCAGAGCACCGCGCGCAGCGGGCAGGTACACGCCCAACACCACGGCGAGCGGCAGCAAGAGTACGAAGTACAACAGCCAGCCGATGGCCGCGAGGCCGGGGTTGTCTTGCACGATGCCGATGATCATGGGAATCAGTGCCAGGAGGCTCACCAGCAGTGTGGCTGCACCCACGATGACGTACAGCAACAGCAATTGAGGAATGCGCGGAACGAGCGACTTCCACGCTTGAGCGAGGGATATCTTCTCCCCAAGGACGGCTCGCGCTATCCCTGGCAACACGATCGCCGTGGCGAACATGTCGGCCGCAAACCACGACAGCACCGCCACGATCAGCGCGATCACAGTGGACACTTCTATGCCTCGGAAGTCCGGATCAAAGTCCGAGAATCCTAGTTGTGGGTCGCGGATCAACAGCCAGCCCGCCACCACTGTGGTGGCGGCGCTGAGGAGAGTGAACAGCGTGGGCCCGCCCACCAGGACCGCGCGGTTGAATCGAAACGCCTTGAAGGGCACGGTGAGGAAGTCCCCAAAGGTGAGCGGTCGCAGGGCGACGATGCCGGGTTGCCACGAACGGTACGTCAAGGGTGCCGTGTGCGGGGTTGAGGCGCTCGCGCGTGGGCTCACCGGCGGGGGTGCGGCAGAGGTAAGCGGGGGCGCCGCGGTAGCCGGGAGTGGATGCGCGGTGGTGGGTGGCGGTGGTGCCTGGGGCGCGCTTGTTCCGGGCGCAGCCCACTCGCCGTTGGTGCCTGGAACGTTGTCCACAGTGCCTCCCCTTCTCGCGCCCATCTTGCCATGCGCCACCGAGTAGTCGAGGGCGTCCAGGGTGACCGTGGCATCATGGCCATATGACAGCGAAGATCCTGGTGGTCGACGATGACCCCGCGGTAGCGGAGATGACGGGCATCGTGTTGCGTGGCGATGGCTTTGAACCCGTGTTTTGCGACCACGGCGACAGGGCGTTGCAGGTGTTTCGCGACGAGAGTCCAGACGTGGTGCTACTGGACTTGATGCTGCCTGGAAAGTCTGGAATCGACATTTGCCGGGAGATTCGCGCGGAGTCTGGCGTGCCCATCATCATGTTGACCGCCAAGTCAGACACGGTAGACGTGGTCTTGGGCTTGGAGTCCGGCGCCGACGACTACATTCCCAAGCCCTTCAAGCCCCGCGAGCTCATTGCGCGCGTGCGTGCACGGCTACGGCGCAACGACAACGCGGTCCCCGCTGTGGTACGCATTGCGGACCTAGAAATCGATGTGACGGGTCACCGCGTGACCCGCAATGGCGAAGTGATCCAACTGACGCCCCTTGAGTTCGACGTGTTGGTCACCCTTGCTCGCTCTCCGGGCCAGGTGTTCTCGCGCGAGGTGTTGCTGGAGGACGTGTGGGGTTACCGCCATGCGGCGGACACTCGCTTGGTGAACGTCCACGTGCAACGCTTGCGCGCCAAGATCGAAAAGGACCCTGAGAACCCAGAGATCGTGGTGACGGTGCGCGGCGTTGGTTACAAAGCGGGCACTTCCTCGTGATGGCAGGCCCGCGCGCGGTGGGCCTCGCAATCCTCGCGCCAGCACGGCGAGCGTGGCTGTGGTGGACGCGCTCGCTCAGTTTGCGCGTGGTGAGTTCCACGTTGGTAGTCGGGCTCTCCGCAGTGGCATTGCTGGGTGCGTACGTCACCAGTCAGATCCGTGACGGCTTGGTGGACAAACGTGTAGAGCGCATCCTCGCCGAAGCCGCCAGAGATGTCGCAGCGGCACAAGACCGTGTCGATGCCTCACCCGCCGAGACCCCAGGCGACTACCAGCAACTCGTCAACGACGTACTCGAGTCTCTTGGCCTCGTAGGCGGCGATACGCGCGGATTGGTGCTGCTTCGCGATCCCAGCAACGAGTCAGGAGTGCCCATCCTGACGGGCACCTCGGACCCGCGCCTCGTCACTCTCATTACCCCAGACATGCGTGCCGCAGTGGAACCGGAAGGCGGTCAGTTCTGGCAAAACGCGCGCTTGCCAGAGGGCCCGCCAGCAGTGGTGGTGGGGGCGCCACTGGATATCCGCAACGCAGGGGCGTACGAGCTCTACTTTGTCTACTCGCTGGAAGCCGAGCAAGACACCCTCGAACTCATTCTGCGCATCCTCGCTTTGGGTGCGGGCGCGCTCGTGGCACTCGTGCTGTTCATGACCTGGTTTGTCACCTCGCAGGCCGTGCGGCCAGTGCGTGATGCCGCTCAAGTGGCCGCCCGGCTCGCGGAGGGCAAACTCACCGAACGCATGGACGTCAAGGGCAACGACGAGATGGCCACGCTAGCGGCGACGTTCAACGAAATGGCCGAGTCATTGCAACGCCAAATCACGCGCATGGAAGGACTGTCACGTCTGCAGCGCCGGTTCGTGAGCGACGTCTCCCACGAACTCAGGACGCCCCTCACCACCATTCGCATGGCATCGGACGTGTTGTACGACGCGAGGGACGGCTTCCCCCCAGAGGTGGCGCGGTCGGCGGAACTGTTGGGCAATCAGCTTGACCGGTTCGAGGCGCTGCTTGCCGACTTGCTGGAGATCTCGCGCATCGACGCGGGTGCCGCACAACTGGACTTTGAAGAACACGACCTCGCCGACATTGTGCGAGACCAAGCGGAGGGCATGGCGTACCCAGCAAAGGGCGTGGGCGTGGAATTGAGGTTGTGGATTGCTCCGGGCGATCACGTGGCATCCATGGACCGGCCACGTGTAAGTCGCATTGTTCGCAACCTTCTCGCCAACGCCATTGAACATGCCCAAGGCAAGCCCGTGGACATTGGTGTGGCATCCACCGGGCGCACCGTGGGAGTGGTGGTGCGCGACTACGGAGTGGGACTTTCCGCCGCTCAAGTGGAACGCGTGTTCGACAGGTTCTGGCGGGCCGACCCCGCCAGGGCGCGCACCATGGGTGGCACCGGTCTAGGGCTCTCTATTGCCAAGGAAGACGCCCAATTGCATGAAGGCGCACTCGAGGCGTGGGGAGCGCCCGGGGAGGGGGCAAGTTTCCGACTCATGCTCCCGCGCACGTCCCGCGGCCTCGGAATCCGTCATCCGCTCCTGCTGGCCATGCAAGAGGAAGACTTTCTCGAGTTGGGCGAGGTTGTGGAGCTCAGCCCTCAAGGAGGCTCGCGATGACCACGCGCGCGTTCGGCCGACCACGCCTCGTGGCGGCACTCATCGCGGTCCTTGTGCTGGCGGGGTGCCAAGGCATCCCCACCACCGGCCCGGTGCGCGTGGGCGACGGTGGCATCGTGACGCCCGAGCCGGTATTGCCGATTCTGCAAGGACCCCAGCCAGGCGACAGCCAATTGTCGATAGTCCAGGGCTTCCTCACGGCATCGGCCGGCGGGGCGGTAACAGGCTTTGATATCGCGCGCGAATTCCTCGCCGGCGAAGCGGCAATCAACTGGGAGCCGCTGGAGAAGGTCACAGTCTTTGACTCCCGCCAGGCCACGCTCACCCCAAACGAAGAGTCCGGGGTTGTGACGTACAGCCTGCCCATCGCGGCCGTGGTGGATGAGTCCGGAATCATGACCGAGAGTGCGCCCGATGTGCGTCAGATCATGGAGTTCACGGTGGCACCTGATGCGAACGGCGAGTACCGCATCACTGGGCTTGATAACGGGATCATCATCTCGGAAGCGAACTTTGTGCGGTACTTCAAGCCTGTGGCACTCACCTTTGCGACCACCGACCTCACGGTTGCGGCGCCGGAGGTGCGGTGGTTCGCCAACAACGACCAAATCGCCACCTTGGCTGCGCGCGAGCTCATCACGGGCCCGTCGCCGTGGATCGCCGACGCCGTGGTGACCGGCTTCCCCGCAACGTCGTCCTTGGCAGTGGAAGCGGTGGTGGTGACCGATGGCGTGGCGCACGTCTCCCTTGCGGCAGGCTCTGCCGGCACAGCCGACGAACGGGCACTTGCCGCAGAACAGATGGCGATGACGCTGGGGCAACTGCCTTCGGTCTCGCGTGTGGAAACCACGGTGGGTGGCGTGGCGCTCACCGCTCTGGAGCAACCGCAGTTGGGGCACGCTCCGATTCCGGACGAGGCAGCCGCCGTCATCGCCGCAGGTCGCTTTGGTGTGTGGGACGGGACAGCACTGTCCGTCACTGATGATGAAGCCGGGGCGATGCCACTGGATGCACGGAACCTCGCGATGTCCTATGACGGAGCGCGCGCTGCCTACGTGACGGCTGTGGGCGTGTGGCTGACAGACGCGCCCAGTCGCCGGGCAGAGTTCATCGCATACGACCCGGCGGCGCCAGCACCGGAAGAACTCATCGACGCGGAGTTGGTGGTGGAGGGTGGGGGCTTGGTGGGTCCTTCTTTTGACCGATTCGGTTGGCTATTCACCACCGCGCAGACGTCCACGGGAACACTGCTTGCGTTTGCCCCCGATGCCGAGGGCGGCACAAGTCTCAGCATTGCGGCACCGTGGCTGTCCGGCAGATCCGTTCAATCGATAGCTGTCTCACGTGACGGCACCCGCCTGGTGGTGCTTTCGCGAGCCTCAAATCAGCAGATCGTGGAGGTAGCGGCGATTGTCCGTGACGCCGCGGGCGTGCCCATCTCGCTCGGCGAGCCCTTGGCCTTGGCGCCGAGCGTGCGTCAATCCGTCGATGTCTCGTGGAACGACACCACGAGTTTCATGGTCCTCGGTGAAGATGCGGGCGATGTGTTTCAGGCGACAGTGGGCGGGCGAACTCTCGAGGTCTCGACCTTGACGGGCGCGGTGGCACTCTCGGTGAGGTTCGGAGATCGGACATTGGTGGCGGTTACGGAGACTGGCGAGCTCCATGTGCGGTCCGGCAATAGTTGGGCGCCGCGCGAGCAAGGAGTGACGGATATTGCCTTTGCGGGATGAGACCGCGTGTGAGGGAGTTGCCGGCGGGCGTCGTCGTGCCCAGGCGTTCGAGGTGGTCTCTAGTCCCTGCGGATGCGGCACTATCCATCAGTTGCCACCTTGTTCCGTCCAGCATCGGTAGATGTCTCACCGTGGAATGGACGGTCACGTGTGGCGCGCCGCCACCAAGGCGGCGACGGACCTCGCACGCCTCATAGTTCCTGTGGCCTGCCCGGGTTGCGGACTCGTCGACGTGCGCTGGTGCGACGACTGTGCCGCTGTGTGGTGGGAGCCGCCTTTGCGTTGCGAAAGCGCCGCACCCCGACTCATGCGGTCCAGTGGCACCCTGCCCGCGTGGTCCATCAC
>JAEYYZ010000102.1 GCA_023428185.1 Actinomycetes bacterium | reverse complement strand
GCTTCTTGCTTCCCAATGCTGAACTCGAACGCCGCGGTCTCATGGACCGCAAAGGATTCCCCGAGTCCTATGACCGGCGAGCATTGCGGGACTTCATTGCTGCGGTGAAGTCAGGTGTCAGCCACGTTCGCGCGCCCGTGTACTCCCATATCACCTACGACATCGTGCCTGACAAGTTCATCACGGTTGAGAAGCCCGACGTGCTGATCGTTGAGGGCCTCAACGTGCTGCAGCCAGCGGCAATCCGCGACCGGGAGTCCCCTGCGCTTGCGGTCTCGGATTACTTTGACGTCTCGATTTACGTGGACGCGTCGCCTGAAGATGTGCGCCAGTGGTACATCGACCGATTTCTGCAGTTACGCGCCACGGCGTTCGCAAAACCGGACAGTTACTTTCGCCATTACTCGTCATTGACGGACGCCCAAGCAGCAGCACGCGCGGGCGAGATCTGGGATTCCATCAACGAACCCAACCTGGTGCGCAACATCGCTCCCACACGCTCGCGCGCCACCATCATTTTGCACAAGGGTGCGGATCACGGGGTGCAGGCTATCCACTTGCGTAAACTCTGAAGCAAGCGCCCTTCCCCCGCCCCAAGGGAGACCGGCTAGAGCGGCCGGGTGGCCACCACTGTGAATGTCAGCGGCATCAACGCCCGCTGAGAATCGGGTAACGCGAAATCCGTGTCTGGGAGTTCCACCATGTCCGGCTTGAACTTCCACGGCAAGGTGTCGCCTTCATCGAAGGCACGGATCACCAGCCCCGCGTCCAACAAGGCCGTCAGTACTTCCGAGATGGGGTGCGGGTACTCATATGTCACGGTGTTGGCAAGTTTCGCGTCCCCCACGTAGCTCGTGTCGAAGTCCCATGTGAGCGCCCTGCCATCCGCAAAGTAGCGGTACGCGGTGACTAGCCCCTCCGCTTCCTCATCCAGGGCCAACATCGCTGGGTGGCCATCGCGAATGTAGAACAGACCTCCTGGGCGCAGAAGCGCGTGGATTTGCCGCGCCCACTGATGCAGGTCCGCGAGCCAACCGATGGTGCCAATGGAGGTGTACACGAGGTCAAAAGCGGCATCGGCGCCTACCGTCCGGTCCACGGCCGCACGGGCGTCCAGTACGTCAGATTCGATCCAGGTGGCATCGATGCCAAGCCGTTGCGCCAGCGCTGCCGCTTCCTCAAGTGCAGGTGCAGAGAAATCAATCCCCGTGACGCGGGCTCCAGCGCGGGCAAGAGACACAGTGTCAGTGCCAATGTGACATTGAAGGTGACACACCTCAAGTCCCTGAACTCCGTGTGGCAAGTGACGCTCAAGGGCGCGTAGGTCGGTCTTGACTACCTGCGTGAGGCGAGCGGGATCGTTGTCGAACGCCTCTGTTCCGTACTCCACGGCGTGGATGGGCACGCGATCATTCCAGTTGGCCAAGTTGGTGGCCCGGGCCATGTCCCAGGTGACATCTGCATCGGCGCCTTGAGGAAGGCTATTCATGCGACAACAGTACGTGTGCCGCCGCGCCCTCGCACTGGGACCTAAGCGTCGGTGTCTCGGGGGTGTGACGCCTCCTCGGCATCGGCAAGCACTGTGAGATCCGGGAGGTGGGGTTGGGAAACTCCAAGGCGAGAAAGGATGACATCCACCAAGTAGCCGAGGATGACACCGCCTAGCACTCCTGCTACCACTGCGAGTAGCAGGTTGTCGTGGAATAGCGACCCAGCGACAGTCCCGAGTGCCACTCCCCACGAAGCCCAGATACTCGCGGCGATCGCGGTGACCACCATAAAACGCTTCACGGGGTATCCCAGAGCGCCGGCAGTGAGGTTGACAGCGATGCGCCCCATGGGGATGAACCGTGCCGCGATGATCAGCGAGGTGCCCCGTTTCTCCAAGCCATGTTCCGCCCATATCAGGGTCTTCAACACTCGTGGTTTGCGGAAGAACGCCCACCGGCGCACATTGATCTTGGTGCCAATGAAGCGTCCGGTCTGGTCTCCGCACCACGCTCCCAGCGCTGCGGCAAGCCAGACACCCGCCAACAATGGCGCACCGGTTGCGGCCGATGCCGTGGACGCTGCAATCACGGTGGATTCAGAGGGAACAATGGGAAAGAAGGCGTCCACAACCGAGACGAGCAAGATCGCCACATAAATCCACGGTGAGGTGGACAGTGAAAGGACCCACGCTTCCACGTTCTCACCGAGCTGAAGGAATGCGTCCCACATGGCTAGGCCATACCCAACCGGGCGGCCACCACGTCGGCGAGCGAACGAGCGTGACCATCCGCGAGTTCTTGAGTGGGAGCTTCCACCATGACGCGGACCAACGGTTCAGTGCCCGATGCCCGCAGCAGCACACGCCCGCCGTCGCCTAGTTCGGCGCGTACAGCGTCGACGGCTTCTTGCAGGGGTCCGTCAGTGTGGACGCGAGCGCGGTCCGTGTTGCGGACGTTGATGAGCACCTGAGGAAAGGTGACGATCTGTGTAGCGAGGTCGTGGAGGGGGCCTTGCTTGGCCACTAGCGAGCCGAGCAGCATGGCGGTGAGCACTCCGTCTCCGGTGCTTGCGTAACGTGAGGCAATGACGTGACCGGATTGCTCGCCGCCCAGGGTGTACCCGCCCTCGCGCATCGCTTCCAGCACGTAACGGTCGCCGACGGCGGTTTCAATGATGTCGATACCCGCAGCGCGCATGGCTCGGTGCAGACCGATGTTGGACATGACCGTGGCCACCAAGGTGTCGCGGTACAACGTGCCTGACGCCTTCATGTCCATGGCCAAGAGGCCAAGTATCTTGTCGCCGTCGATGACTGCGCCGGTGCCATCCACTGCGAGGCAGCGGTCTGCGTCGCCATCAAAGGCCACGCCCATATCCGCGCCGTGGTCCGTGACAATCTCTGCTAGGGATTCCACATGGGTGGAGCCCACGCCATCGTTGATATTGGTGCCGTCGGGTTCACAGTGGAGCGCCACCACGGTGGCTCCGGCTGCTTCGAGGGCGCGGGGGCCGACTGTGCTGGCGGCGCCGTGCGCTGCGTCAACCACGATGCGCAGGCCTGAGAGTGGTAGCTCGCGCTGCGCGAAGTCTGAGAGTGCGTCTACGAGGTGCTCTACGTAGATCTCGGCGAGCTCCGGGCTGGGGATGATGGCACCCACTGCGGAGCCGGTGGGCCGTTCCCACTCTTGGCCCATATGGTCTTCGATCGACTCTTCAATGGCATCGGGGAGTTTGACCCCGCCTTTGGAGAAGAACTTCACACCGTTGTCCGGCATGGGGTTGTGGGATGCGGAGATCACCACGCCCAGGTCGGCTTCGGTTGCGGCCGTGAGGCGTGCCACCGCGGGGGTGGGTACCACTCCCGCGTCGAGCACGTCCACACCTGCTGAGGCTAAGCCTGCAGCAACAGCGGAGGACAAAAACTGCCCCGAGATGCGAGTGTCACGGCCAAGCACGGCACGGGGCCGATGCCCGGAAAAGTCACCGCGTTCAGCGAGCACATGCGCCGC
>JAEYYZ010000088.1 GCA_023428185.1 Actinomycetes bacterium | reverse complement strand
ATCCGTGATCACGTCTCCTTCGATGCCCCCCTTGCGAGGGTTAGCGAGATCAGATTCGTAGTCAAAGACGTCATTGAGCCCGTACATCAGGATGTTGTACGGGACCAGAAAGAACAACGTGCCCACTGCCCACGCCGCGTCGATCTCGCGCACCGCCATCAGATACCCGGCCGCAAAGGGGAACGCGGTGTTGATCCACGAGATGGGGCGCGAGGCCTTGATGATGCTGAGAATCATGCGTCGCCATCCTTGGGGGTGGAGGCGTGGCGCTCCCACCGCCCCAGCCACGTCCACAGCGCAGGCACCAGCATGACGGCGCCCATTGTGTACGCAAGGTCCTCGATGGGGGCGACGGGCATGCGCAGCCCCAGGATGAGGTTCTCGTCGTAGTCCACGAGGCCCACTCCCACAATGATGTTGTCGAAAACCACGGTGAGAGTGATCAGTGCCAACCCAGTCCACAGCAACGGTGCCCCGGGGAGCCGGCGCAGCGTGGGCATCGTCACGGCAGCCACGAGCGCCAGCACCACTACAGACAAGACCAGGTACGTCACCGTGCCAACTCCTTGCGGTGGCGCCTGTCGAGAGCCCGCCACACCAACAGAGTGTTGTAAACCAGCAACGTGAGGAAGAACAGTTCTTCCACAGGCAATTCCGGAGCCACGAGCAAGCCGGTCATATAGGGACCGTCGCCGCGGAAGAAGATACCCAGGCCAATACCTACGGCGTCCCAGACCACAAAGAAGGCCACGCCTATCGCGAGCGTGATGGCGGTACGCCGCGGCTGATCCCACAACGCCACGCGATACCGCCAGTCGAGCACACCCAAGCCCAAGAGACTCACCGCCAAAGCGGCCAGGTACACAAACGACGTCATGAGCGCGCCTGCGCCTGGCGCGCGAGAGCACCCAGGGAATCCTTGCGCACGGACTGAGCGAGGTATCCGGGCTCAAGGGGCCCGCTCAGAGGCCCCGCGCTGGTGTCGCCCAACAGTCGCTTAGCCACCAATTCAGCGGAGATGAGGCAAATGGGTACGCCCACTCCAGGTGTAGTGGATGCCCCCGCGTACAGGAGGTTTGCCACCTTCTTGGCACGGTTAGCGGGGCGGAACATCGCGGACTGCCGCAACGTGTGCTCCAAACCCAATGCCGAACCCTGCCATGCGCCCAAACGGGACTCAAAGTCTGCGGGCATCATCACGTCAAGGACCTTACTGCGAGCCAAGAAGTCCGGGATGCCCACCCATTCACGTACTTGCGCCAAGTACTGCTCCACATGCTCCATCACCCGTGAGCGGCTCTCGGCATCGGCCCCTAGAGCGGGGTCTGCGGGGAAAGGCACCAACATGACGAGCGCCTCGTGACCTGCAGGCGCCACCGTGGAGTCTGTGGCGCTGGTACGTGAGACGTACACAGAGGCAGGGTGCGGCGGCAGTTGACGACTGTTGAGGGCGGCAAAGTTCGCGTCCCAATCCTTGGAGAAGAACAGGGTGTGATGGGCGAGTTGGGGGAGCTCGCCCTCGACCCCCACAAAGGCCAACAGCGCGCTGACGCCGGGGCTCTTGCGCTCCCAGGCGCTGGCACTGTGGTCCCTGCTCTCAGGATCGAGCAAGGCGGTCTCCACATGGTGCATGTCTGTGGCACCCACCACGAGGTCGGCCTTGAGGATCTCACCGGACTCCAGTTCCACCGCAGTGGCAACCCCGCTCTCCGTGACGATGCGCGTGACGCGAGCACTCGTGCGCAGAGCCGCGCCCTCCTCGCGCGCGGCCGAGGCAATCGCCTCAATCACGGCATAGATGCCACCACGCGGGTATCGCACTCCGTCCCGCAAATCCAAGTGGCTCATGAGCGAAAACAGCGCGGGTGCGCGGTCAGGTGACGAACCCAGAAAAACAGCGTGGAAACCGAGTACCTGCCGCAAGCGGTGATCCTTGACGCGTGCCGCAATCTTGCCGCCCAGTGACCTTCCCAAGAGGAAGGGCAGGCGCAGCGACTTCCGCAGCACGCTTGCATCCACCACCGAAAGTGGCCGTTCAAAGGTGGTGTACAGAAATCGGCGCAGCGCCAAGGTGTACAGCCCGGTTGCCTCGCTTGCGTACGTGCGCATTGCCGCGCCTTCGCCGGGCGAGAGGGCATCGAACGCCGCCCAGTTGGACTCGGCATCGGCCACCACGTCCAGCCGCTCACCCGGCGCTCGCGGGTCTTCTCCTTCAAAGTAGACCCGGTAGCGGGGGTCCAGATCCTCCAGGTCGAGGACGTCCTCCACACGCTTGCCCAAGAGCGCAAAAAACTGCTCAAAGGCCTCGGGCATGAGATACCAAGACGGTCCCGTATCGAACCGATACCCCGCCACTTCCAACTTGCCCGTACGCCCGCCGATGCTTGAGTGCCGCTCCAGCACGGTCACTTCCGCGCCGCCTCGCGCCAGGAGTGCCGCTGTAGCGAGCCCCGAGACGCCGCCACCGATCACCACCACCCTGGGCCGCGTCATGAGACCAACCACCGCTGCGGAAGCACGGAGTTGCGCAGCGCCAACGTGTACTTCACCGGGTTGGCCACTCGGATGCGGCGACAGACGAGTTCACGCGCCGGCGTCCTTGCGATGGTCGCCAAGAGGCGTGAATAGATGTCGATGGTGGTGCGCACGGCTACGGCGGCGCCGCGCGGCAAAGCAGCAAGGCAAGCGCGCGCCGCCTCAATGTCGTCCCGGCAATCAGCCACCAGTTCAGCGAGCTGGGCATCAGTGAGCGTAGCCGCAGTGATGGACGGAAAGTAGGAACGGCCAAGAGTGGCATCGTCCATCGCGAGATCCCTCAAGAAATTGATCTTCTGATACGCCGCACCCAGGCGCCTGGCACCTTCGCGACTGGCGGGGTCAAGGGCTCGCGGACCGGTCTCGGTGTTGACGAACACGGCTAAACACATTTCCCCCACAACCTCGGCGGAGCCAAACACGTACGCCTTGAAACTCTCCTGTGTGTGGGTGGTGTTTTCCAAGTCCATGCGCATGGACGCAAAAAAGGGTTCAGTCTGTTCGCGTGAAATCCCCACAGCGCGAGCTGTGTTGCCAAATGCGTGGGCCACGACGTTGGTGGAGAATCCGCGGACCAGGGCCTCATGCACCTCCCGCTCAAAACTGTCGAGCAACGCGCGTGCATCATCCCCGCGATACGTATCCACAATCTCGTCACCAATGCGCACCATGGCGTAGACGGCTTCGATGTGGCTCCGCATGGCGCGAGGCAACAACCGGGTGCCCGTGCCAAACGAGGTGGAATAGCGCCTGATCACCGTGGCGGCCGCGTCAGCCGCAGTCAGGTCATACAGGGCTAGCGACGTCTCATGGTCGTGGTGAGTACTCTTGCCGTCACCCCCCGCACGCGTCATGACGACCTCTCGCCGAGTGAATCGATGAGGTGCACCAAGTAACCAGACAACGGTGCAGGCACTCGTTCCATAGCTACCTTGCGCGCGATCCGAGCGTGCTGGCGCGCCACCTTGAGCGCCGTGTCACGCGCGCCGGACTCGCTAAGCACCTTCCGCACCGCGAGAGCACCCTGTTCATCAAGGTCAGGGTTGCCCACCCATGTGCGCAGAACGTCGCGGCCAGCATCGTCCGTTTGATGAAAGCCCAAACGGAGCAACTCCGTGCGCTTGCCCGCCCTCAAGTCCGAAAGCACAGACTTGCCCGTCACCAAGGGGTCTCCAAACACGCCCAAGTCATCATCGATGAGTTGGAACGACAACCCCAAAGACGCCCCGATCTTCTCCAAGTGCGTCACCATGGTGGGATCCGCTCCCGCCAGGAGAGCACCCGCTCTGAGGGGCACGATGCAGGAATAGGTCGCGGTCTTCAGTTCGGCCACAAGTAGGGAGTTCGCCTCTTCCGGCGCTACCAGGTCCGCGTACATATCCAGCAGCTCGCCAGCAATGGTCGTGCGGATCGCGCGAGTGACCAGATCAACGCACGCAAGACGGTGGTGGGCAGGTAGAGAAGCCCGCGAAATCAGGTCATACGCCGACGCTATGGCCACATCTCCACCCAGCAGCGCGGCAGCCATCACGTGGTCATCCACACGCTCCTTGGGCAGGCCGTGGTGCGTGAGCTCAGCGCGGCGAGAGCCCGCGACATTGGGACGCCCGCGGCGCACCTCGTCGTGATCCAGGATGTCGTCGTGGATGAGCATGGCCACGTGCAGCATTTCCATGGCCGCCGCCACGGGAACCACCGTGGACTCGTCGCCGCCGTCCAGGCCAGCAAAAGCGGCAATGACCAGCGAGGGCCGCAGACTCTTACCGCCAGCGAACTGCTGGCCCAGGGTGTGCCACAGGTTTCGGTAGTCCGCCCCGGCGGCCGGCAATTCAGCCATGCCTGCGGTGATGTGCTCATCGAGCGCCGCACGCACATGAACCAACTGCGCCTCAACGCGAGATCGCAGGTCCTCCACCGTCACGGTGCCTGTCATTGCGTAAGTGTAAGCACGGAGAATCAAACTCCATAGACGCAACGGCGTATCGGATCCTTGGATCCGAGGATGGATGGCGCGCTAGGTACCAGGGACCCCAGGACCACTCGAGATCACGATGGCCACCGTGGTGCCCTTGGCCACCGTGATGCCCGCCGAGGGGTTCTGTGAGATTACCTGGCCCGCCGGGACCGTGAGGGAACTCTGAGTAGAGGTGGAAGCGGCAAGCCCCACCCCTTGAAGCGCTGCTTTCGCATCTGCCTCACTCAGGCCCACCACATTGGGTACTTGGACAGTGGTGCGCTCTTTGGCCACCTGGATAGTGACGGTCGAGCGCTGGGTTACCAAACCAGGCAAAGGGTCTTGCGTCAGCACCTCACCGGGTGCAAAGTCATCGGTTTCAACGATCACCGAGTTGGGCAAGAGGCCTAGGTCAACCAGGATTTGGCGTGCCTCGGTTTCTTGCTTACCACGCAGGTCGGGCAGTTCCACCTGGCCGTCGGAGACAAAGAGAGTGATCTCAGTACCAGGCTCCACGATGGTGCCCTCGACCGGATCCGTGGCTGTCACCCGGCCAGATGTGATGTCTGGGTCGTGAGCAGTCTCCACTTGCGTAATCTTCAAGCCCGCTGCTTCGAGTAGGTCCTCCGCGTCGGCACGCAACATGCCACGCACGCTTGGAACCTCTACTTCCTCGGGACCTACAGACACGAAGAGCTGGACTACCGTACCCTTCTCCACCTCTTCGCCAGCATCGGGGTCGGTTCCGATGACACGTCCAGCCTCGACGTCGTTGGAGGGCTGTTCGACCACGTCTACCTCAAGGTCGAGTTCCTCCAACTTGTCTATCGCATCGGCTTCCCGCTGGTTCTCCAGGATGGGAATAGTCACGGTGGTGGCTTCCGGCCCGTCCGCAGGGGGCCGGGTGATGGCGAACAAGGCCCACACCAGCAACGCTGCGGCGAGGACGGCCCCCACCAGGATGCCGATCTGAATCAGCCGACGCCTGCGCGGGTTGTCGTAGACGAGGTCATGGTCGGTGACAGGTACGGAAGTCGCGACAGGTACCGGTGCGCCAGCGTTCACAGCAACGCCTGGTGGCACAGCCGGTGTCCCGCCCACCACCGTTGCCCAACCGGGAGCACTGGCTCCCACACCCGCACCGACAGCGGCGGGCATGACGGCTGTAGCGCCCGTAGCGGGGGAGCTCGTGGCTCCCGTTGCCGCTCCGGCAACTGCGGCGGCCGCACCCGTGGGACCGAATCCAGGCGCAATGCCGCCCATAGGGGTCTGCGGCTCACCGATCGCGGCACGCAGGTCTGCGAGGAACTCTTGCGCCGAGGAGTACCGGTCGTCACGGTTCTTGCGCAGTGACTTGGCAACCACGGCGTCTAGTTCGGCGGGGACGTCGGAGGCAAAGGCGGAGGGCAACGGGGCCTCTTCACGCACGTGTTGGTACGCCACGGATACCGGAGAGTCGCCAATGAAGGGGGGGCGGCCGGTCAGCAACTCAAACAGGAGGCAACCTGCGGAATACAAGTCCGAGCGCGCATCCACGTTCTCGCCCCGTGCTTGCTCAGGAGACAGGTACTGGGCGGTGCCCACCACGGCTTGAGTCTGGGTCATGGTTTGACCGGAATCGGCGAGCGCCCGCGCGATGCCAAAGTCCATGACCTTGACCGCACCCGTGGGCGTCAGCATGACGTTGGCCGGCTTGATATCCCGGTGAACTAGTCCGGCATGATGCGCGTAGTCCAAGGCGGAAAGAACACCTGCGGTGATCTCCACGGCTTCATCGATGGGCGCGGCGACGTCGCCCTTGAGGATGTCCCGGACAGTGTGACCCTCTACGTACTCCATGACAATGAACGGCGTGGCTTGTACCTGCCCGGCATCGTTGGCGATCGTTTCCTCGCCGGTGTCGTAGACGGCCACGATAGTGGGGTGGTTGAGGCCGGCTGCGGCTTGCGCCTCGCGGCGGAAGCGGGTCTGGAATGAAGGATCCCTGGCGAGGTCTGCGCGCAGGATCTTGATGGCAACAGTGCGCCCCAAGCGCGTGTCGTAGCCGATATGCACCTCGGCCATCCCTCCGCGGCCAATGAGGTCACCTACCTCATACCGGCCCGCGAGGATCTTGGGTTCGTCCGTCATCTCAAAAGTCCTTCACTGTCGTGGTGTCAATCCACTACTCACGGATTATTGTCGCAGACTGCCCTACCAGGGCCGTTTTGGAGCAGCATCGGGCCTGGGTCGGTAACTCTTTGGCGCCACGGATGGCGGCATCGCGCGCTTGGGGGCGCCTCCTTGCCTGCGCGGCTCGATGGTTTCGGGGGCTCCTTGTGCACGTACCTTCAGTTCGGCTTCGGTGGGAATGTGAAGGTTGGTGAGAATCTCCTCGAGTTCAGCTGCGGACTTTGGCCGCTTGCGGGGACTCTTCTCCAAGAGGTCCATGATGAGCGCCGCCAGCCCGGGTGACACCGAATCGGGCAGGGGCGGTACTTCCTCATTGACCTGGGCAATGGCTATATCCACGGGAGTGGCGGCAGTGAATGGCCGCTTTCCCACCACGGACTCGTACGCGATGATTCCCAGCGCATACAGGTCCGACATCGGCGTAGCGGGCTTTCCTAGCGCGAGCTCAGGTGCCAAGTACTGCGCGGTTCCCATGACCATGCCGGTAGCGGTGAGCGTAGTTTGGTCTTGGCTTCTCGACACTCCAAAGTCGGTGATCTTGACAGTGTCGTCCGCTTGGACCAACAGGTTGCCGGGCTTGATATCGCGGTGGATGATCTTTGCCAGGTGCGCCGCATGAAGGCCGCGGCACGTATCGATCATCATCGACACCAAGCGCTTCTCGGCGAGCGTGGTCTCTCGTTCCAAGATGGACGACATCGGCTCGCCATCCACCAGCTCCATCACGAGGTAGGCGGTGCCTTCTTGGTCACCGTAGTCGAAGACTTGGGCAATGTTGGTGTGCATGAGGCCGGCAGCATTGCGCGCCTCGTTGCGGAAGCGCTTGAGGAACACCTCGCTGTCGTGACCGCCCTCTTTGAGCACCTTCACCGCTACGTTGCGATCAAGTTCGCTGTCGGTGGCACGCCACACTTCGCCCATGCCGCCCACGGCAAGCAAAGAATTGAGGACGTATCTGCCCCCCAGGGTGGTCCCTGGATTGAGGTGCATCATGAGAGCCCCACCTGCTCGAGTCGCGCCTGCATCACTGCCCTAGCTATCGGTGCCGCTACCGCGCCACCTGTGCCGTCGCCGCCAAGGCTTCCGCCATTCTCCACCACTACGGCTATGGCGATGACCGGATCGTCAGCGGGAGCGAAAGCCACAAACCACGTGTGGGGGGCGGTGTCGAGTCCCGTTTCGGCAGTGCCGGTCTTACCTGCCACCTCAATGCCGGGAATCTGCGCGGCCCTTCCTGTGCCGTTCTCCACCACTCCCACCATCATGCGCTGAAGAAGTTGCGCGTTCTGTGCGGACAGTGCGGTCTTGTAGACCTCGGGGGACGTGGATTCGAGAACGCTGAGGTCGGGGGCGCGAGCCACTTGCACAAGGTAGGGCTTCATCAGCACACCGTCATTGCCAATGGCTGCGGCCACCATGGCCATTTGCAGTGGCGTGGCACGGACATCAAATTGCCCGATGCTAGACATCGCCACTTGGGGCTCGTTGGGTTCGCCTGGCAAGCGCGACGCCGTGACGCCCATAGGGATCTCAATGGACTCTTCCCAGCCAAACGCATCGGCCGTGCGCTGCACCACTCCCCACCCAAGGTCCATCCCCAGGTCAGCGAAGGCTGTGTTGCAGGAGATGCGAAGTGCCTCGGCAAGGCTCACTTGGTCGGTACCCGAACACGGGGCACCACCAAAGTTGCTGATGCCAATGCTTGTTCCCGGCAGCGGGAGCTCTTGAGGCGCGTAGAGCATCGTGTCTGGGGTGATCCCGGATTCAAGCGCTGCCGCCGCCACTATCAACTTGAAGGTTGAACCAGGGGGGTACGTGTCCCCGCCGATGGCCCGATTGATGAGGGGATCCGTGTCATCGGCCACCAGGGCTTGATAACTTCGGTTTGCCTCCGCAGACGAGTGGACGGCAAGCGCCGCGGGATCATATGTAGGGTGCGAGACCATCGCCAGGATTGCGCCGGTGCGGGGGTCCAATGCCACGACGGCGCCACGTTGGTCGCCCAACGAATCGTGCGCTACTTGCTGGAGGGTGGCGTCGAGCGTGAGCTCCATGGACGCGCCTTGCTGTTCCTTGCCAGCAAACAAGTCGCCCAATCGGGTCCAGAACAGGGAATCCGCCGAGCCGTTGAGCAAAGTGTTCTGCGTGTCTTCAAGCCCGGAGCGACCAGGCCCAATGGAGAAGTAGCCAATGACGTGGGAGTACAGAGGCCCATTGGCGTAGGTGCGCTGATAGTTGAATGGGGTGTCGACAGGCACGGAGTACACCACCGACTCACCGCTCACCACAAAGGGCCCTCGGAACGCGCCAAACTCGCGATACAAAGTACGCACGTTGCGGTTGTCTGCATTGAGATCGGCGGCTTGAACAAACTGGATCCACGACGAGGACACCATGAGTGCCAGGAACATAACAAGGGCCACTACTGAGAGTCGCCTAATCGGTTCGTTCACGGGGTCACCTCCCCGGCACTGCGACGTGCTTGATCGGAAATTCTCAGCAAGAGCGCCACCACTATCCAGTTGGCGATGAGCGAGGACCCACCAAAAGCGAGGAAGGGGGTGGTGATGCCCGTCAACGGGATCACGCGAGTGACGCCGCCCACCACCACGAAGACCTGCAACGCCATGGCAAATCCCAGGCCCGCAGCCATGAGTTTCCCAAACCCGTCACGCACACCAATGGCTGCGCGCATGGCTCTTTGCACGATGATCACGTACAGAGTGAGGATGGCCAGCAGTCCGGTGAGGCCTAACTCTTCACCCAAGGTGGCAATGATGAAGTCGGACTCCGCATACGGGATGAGGCCCGGGGAACCCTCACCTAGTCCCGTGCCAAAGAGCCCGCCCGATGCCATACCAAACAGCCCTTGGACCAACTGGTA
Source organism: Actinomycetes bacterium (assembly GCA_023428185.1). Lineage (GTDB taxonomy): Bacteria > Actinomycetota > Actinomycetes > Actinomycetales > Demequinaceae > Demequina. The sequence continues at coordinate 3,553 of JAEYYZ010000088.1, read as the reverse complement.
GGACAGTCCTTTTTCGTAGACCACGGGATCAAGCGCGTTGAGCCATGCGCTGTACCGCGTACCCACATGGCCAAATACTGTGCCCGCAAACACTGCGCCCACAGTGAAGAGGCTCAAACCCACCACTACCCATGACAACCGCTCTGTCGCCACGTAGAGCATCGCCACAAATACGCCAAAGAACAGTAGGGAGGCGCCGAGGTCGCGCTCGTAGATTTGCACCACCAGCGCCGTAGCCCACACCACCAAGATGGGACCCATGTCCCGCGCCCTAGGAAACCGCATCCCCAAAATCTTGGGACCGGCCAGAGCAAGAGTGTCCCTGTTGGTAACGAGGTAACCCGCAAAGAACACCACGAACGCGATCTTTGCGAACTCACCGGGCTGCGCAGACTTGCCAAAGACCGAGATCCAGATTTGCGCGCCGTTGACCTCGCGCCCCAGCCCAGGTACCAGGGGGAGCAGGAGCAGCACGATGCCCACCACGCCTGCGGTATAGGTGTAACGCCTCAGGAGGCGGTGGTCGCGCAACAACCCCACCACAAACATGGCCACGATGATCCCGATCACTGCCCACACAATTTGTGTGTCAGCGAAGTGGGTCTCGCGCCCTCGGCTGGCATAGGCCAAGTCCACGCGGTGTATGAGTGCGAGTCCTAAGGCATTGAGCGCGAACACGGCAGGCAACAGCACGGGATCTGCCCAGGGGGCCCGCAACCGCAACAAAATGTGCGCCCCCACGGCGGCGAGCGTGAGGGCCACCGCATATACCGCGAGGCTCACCCCGATGCCCGTGCCCGCGTTGGCATCAACAAAAGCGCGGGCGCCTACGCCGATGGCTACCGCAATCCCCAGCAGTACCGCCTCCGCACCGCGGCCCACCCGCACGGTGAGCGCCGAGACGGTAGCCATTAGGTCTCGTCTTCCAAGCCGGAAACTATCTTGCGAGCCTCATCCAGGGTGGGCACGCGGATGGCCGCATCAATGCGTTCGCGCTCAAAGGGCTCGAGCTGGTCCAGCTCGATGTCCGAGGTTTGTACCAAGGTGTGCAAGTCCATAGAACCGAGCGACTGAGGGATGCCCCGGTAGATGGCGACATAGTCCCCGTTGGCGCCCACAAAGTACTGGGTTTGGGTCCACGCGTAGCCACCCCACAGTGCGAGCAACAAGCTAACGAGGACGGCGAGCGGCAACAACCAGGCACGAGCCTTCAACCACCACGTCCTGTTGTCGGTCTCGTCCTCGTCGTCTGCTTCGGTTCGAGCGAGTTTGGCGGCTCGGCCAGCAGGACTGTCTGAGCCCCTGCTGGGACGATGCCGGTCTTTGGCCGCGCTTCCCACCACTTGCGGGGACACCGAACGCCCTGCCTCCGTGGGCGAAGCATCGATGTCTACGGCATCGCCTACGATGCACGTCACGTTGTCCGGAGCACCCGCAGCGAGCGCCAGGGCCATAAGCGCGTCCGCGCAATCGCCAGGATCTTCCACTTCCACCAAGGTTTGGTGGATGGTGGCCCTGCTCACCACACCGGACAGACCGTCGGAGCACAAGAGGTAACGATCACCCGCGCGGACTTCTCGTACTGAGATGTCCACGGGCACATCGGCGTCGATGTCACCCAGCACGCGCAAGAGCATGGATCGCTTGGGGTGGTTCTCGGCATCGGCGAGCGACAGGCGTCCCGTGTCCACTAAGTGCTGCACAAATGAGTGGTCAGTGGTGATTTGGTCTAGTTCACCGTCGCGCAACAAGTATCCGCGGGAGTCACCGATGTGCGCCATGGCCAAGGTGGTGCCGGAACGCAGCAAGGCGGTCACGGTAGTGCCTAGTCCCGAGAGCTCCGGATCGTTGTGAGCTCGGGCCACGATCTCTGCGTGAGCCTCGGCGACAGCGGTCTTCAGTTCGTCGAGTGCCTCGTCTGGACCAAGACCCTCGCCTTCGAGCGCAGCGAGCCTTCCCACGGCAATGGACGATGCAATGTCACCGCCCGCCGCGCCGCCCATGCCATCGGCGACAACCAAGAGGTGCGGGCCCGCAAAACCGGAGTCCTGATTGTTTGCACGCACCAAGCCCACGTCGGAGCGGGCGGCGAAGGTCAAGGTCAGATACATCAGGTTCTCAACTCCAGCATGGTGGCGCCAATGCGGATGCGCTCACCTGGCCGGAACATCACGGGCTCTTCCACCTTTTGGTTGCCCAGGAACGTGCCGTTGGTGGAGCCGAGGTCTTCAACAAACCAGGCATCACCATCGGGGTAGATGCGGCAATGCTTGGAGGAGCAGTAGTCGTCGTCGATCACGAGCGTGCACGTGGGCGAACGGCCCACCAATATGGGAGCGGAACCCAAGGGAATGGTGGTGCCCTTGAGCGGACCCGCCGTGACGGCCACATGAGCAGCCACCTTCTCGCGAGTGGAGATGGCCCCGGTCTTGATGCCGGTGGAGGACCGCGCTGGGGAAGCGAGTTTCTCAGCCCTGGCATCGGGCCTGCGACGAGCGGTGAGGCCGCGGCCGCGGGACGTCACCCGAGTGCCGTACAAATCCGATCGCAAAACGCCAATAGCGCTCAGCACGAGCACCCACAGCAACACCAAGAACCCGGTGCGCAACAACGTGAGTGACAGCTGGCTCATCGCTTACGCCTCCTCGTCGGATGGCAAGCCGTCCCAATACATGATGGTGGTGCGACCAATGGTGATCGCATTCCCGTCGAGCAGCGTCACCTCCTTGATGCGCTGGTCTTCAACGAAAGTGCCATTGGTGGAACCCATGTCCGTGAGGATGGTGCCGTATTCCGTCACGTCAAACTTAATGTGCCGCCGGCTCACCCCGGTGTCATCCACCACGATGTCCGCCTCAGAGCCTCGCCCAATGACAGTGGACTTGCCCGTGAGGTTGTAGCGCCGGCCGTCGATGTCGAGCAAGGGGTAACGCGAGTTGGGGTTCTTGGCAGTGGCTGGCGCCACAGGGCCGCGCGTGGAACGGGATGTCACGGAGTACCTCCCGGTAGGTAGTGACTCGTCTTCAGTGAACTTCACTGCGACTTGACCGACAAAGCTGTAGCGCTGCCGAGTGGCGTGATCCTGGAGTGTCTCTTCCAGTTCGCGAGCCAGTACGTCGTCTCCCCACTCTTGCAGTGTGGCGAGATCGGCGGGACTGAGGGCGATCGCGTACTCGTTGGGGACCAAGGTGCGATTGCGGTCCACAACGGCGGCTCGCGCGTCGGCTTCCTTTTTGAGAGCCCCTGCGAGTTCAACCGGCTTGACGCCGGAACGGAACGTCTTGGCGAACGCAGTCTGCATGACGTTCTCGACGCCCTTTTCGAATCGGTCGAGTACACCCATATACGGAATCGTAACGTGGAGGGCCCGCGTGCTAGTCTTGCCCGGCGCGCGCGAGTGGCGGAACGGCAGACGCGCTGGCTTCAGGTGCCAGTGTCCGAAAGGGCGTGGGGGTTCAAATCCCCCCTCGCGCACCAAGGTGAAAGGTCCTCATCAATGAGGGCCTTTTCTTGTTGGTGGGCAAACCCCACGGGGCGCTTAGTCGAAGTCCCA
>JAEYYZ010000034.1 GCA_023428185.1 Actinomycetes bacterium | reverse complement strand
AGCAAGAAGTGCTCAGCCTCTACGCCTCAGGTGAGACGGCCGCGAGCGTGGCCCAACGCACCGGATTGTCGCGTGAGACGGTCGCGGACTACGTCAGTCGCATCCGACGCAAGTACGCCGAGGCTGGTAGGCCGGCGCACTCCAGGATCGACTTGTACAAACGCGCGATTGAAGACGGCATCCTGGACGACTCTTCAGCCACGTGACAAGCACCGAAGCACCACTCGACCGGGTGAGCGGGAACACTGCTCGCGCTCGACTGGAACGTGTCTTCTGGATAGCGATCGGTATTGCTGGGGTGGTTTACGGAATACTGCTCTACCCCGGCACCGCGGGGATTCAAGGGCAGAGCCCGCAACTCATGGGTTGGTTCGCGATCTTCCTGGTCTTGGTGGCTGTAGTGATGCCAGTTCTGTTGGGAATCTTCACCTGGTTTGTGCCGCGAGAAACGATGCGCGCCATCGCAGGCGGCACTGTCATCGTGTTCCTCGCCAGCATGGCGCTGTTCCCCTACGCAATGCTCGACGAGCACCTCCTGGACCACCAAGTGCCTTGGTTCCAAGGAATTCACGCCCTGCACGCAATGATCGCCGGCGTGGTGTGGCAAAACCGGCTGGTGTGGCTTTATGCGATTGCCCAGGGGCCCATCATCGGCTGGGCACAACTGATGGTGCGCCCAGACTCGGGCCGAGCCAGCCTGCTGGACGCCGTGGGTTCAACAGAGTTCGCCGTGATTCTGCTCGCCGCCACCATTGCGGTCATGAAGGCCGCGGATCGCCAAGACAGGGCCAGCGAGTTGGCACGTGAACAGGCATCACGTGGCGCGGCTACGCGCACGCGAGAACGCGAAGAGACTCGTATCAATGCCATGGTTCACGACGACATCATGTCCGTGTTGCTCACGGCATCGAGAGAAAATCCCCCTGCGACCCTTCCCGACCAGGCGCGAGTGGCATTGGCATCTATCGCGACTCTCGAGGTGCACGACGCTGCCGCCCGCGAGTACGACGAGGAGGAGTTCCTGGCAGCAGTGCAAGAAGTGGTGTACGCCTTGAGCCCTGAAACTGAGGTGGAGCGTGACCAGGTGGTGGCGAGCAACGTGCCCGCCGAGGTGGTGTCCGCCATCACCGATGCCCTTGCGGAGGCCCTACGCAACAGCATTCGCCACGCGTCGGCCAACGGCGCCCCCGTGCAACGAGCTATCACCGCCGCGGTCGAGCCGCACGGTGTCACGGTCGCTGTGAGTGACAACGGTCGCGGGTTCAATCCGCGCCAAGTCGCATCGCGGAGGTTGGGGATCAGATTGTCAATCGTGGACCGTATGGAACTAGTCGATGGCGGCCGAGCAACTGTGCAGTCCCGGCCCGGCGGCGGAACCTCGGTTGTTCTCTCTTGGACGAGGCCGTCATGAGCAGTGAAGTGACCCGGGACCGGATCGTCCCCACCGACTCGTCCCGCCTCATTGGCCTCAGTAGCGATGGCGCGCGCAGCATCTTGGTGCTCTTCATCGTCTCGAACTTCCTATTCACCTACGCCACCATCGACGAGGTCAAGCTGTGGTGGCCGCCCGTCATCGCCGTCATGATCGTCAATGCAGCCTCCATTCTGTTGGTGCTCGACCACCCGGACCCCTTCCCACTGAAGTGGGGGCTCGCGGTGGTAGCGGCGGTGGCGATCTCCACGTTGCTCGTGGCCTTCCAGTTGCCCCATGTCGCGCAAGTGGGCAGGGCGAGTTGGCACTTGGGTGCAAACACCTGGTTGCTGTTCTTCCTCGCCTTGCGCCGACGCGCGGGCCTGGCGTGGCTCGCGTACGTTCTCATGGCGGCCGGTACCTTTGCGTGGGCGTTGACCTCGGGGCGGTCCGCACTCGCCGCGGTGTACTTGCTCGACACTCACGCCGCGATCTTGTTTGTGGCAACCCTCTTTGGGATCTTCTTGCGTCGTTCGGCACGCACCATTAACGACTACGAGGACAAGGCGTTGGATGGCGCCATGGAGACCGCTGCTGCCACAGCGGCCGTGGACATTCGCCGTCAACGCGTGCTTGAGTTGCAGGCGAGCGCGGGACCCCTGTTGGAGCGGATCGCACGTAACGAGCGACTACCAACCCCTGAGGAACGCAAGGAGTATCGCGCGGCGGAGGCCTTGCTCCGTGACGGAGTCCGCGGGCGCAGCCTTGCCACTCCGGCCATCGAAGCCGCCGCAACGTCGGCCCGCGACCGGGGCGTAGACGTGACTCTGTTGGATGACCGTGGCGAGCCTTTGGCATCGGCCGATGCCATGGCCAAAGTCACGAGCTTTGTGGTGACTACGTTGGACCGCACTGACGGCGGCTCCGTGACGGTGCGCCTGCATCCCAAGGGCCGAGAGGTAGCAGTGTCGATTGTGTCCACGAGCCCGGTCCATAGCGAACGGCTAGAACTCGATGCGGACGGAACTGCATTGGAGTCTCGCTGAGACTCAAGTCATACAATGCGCGCCCGGAGGGATTCGAACCCCCAACCTTCTGATCCGTAGTCAGATGCTCTATCCGTTGAGCTACGGGCGCTGGGCAAAAAAGCCGAGTCACAAATATATCGCACCGCATGGTGCCTCCTTGCCCACCTCGTGACTCTGAGGTGAGTTGGAGCGGAGACGGTGGGATTCGAACCCACGGAGGGCTTTAACACCCTCACGGTCTTAGCAGGACCGCGCACTAGGCCGGACTATGCGACGTCTCCCGGTCGGTGTCCCACAATAGTCGGCGAGCGAGCATGCGGGCAAAGCCGGTTTGTTGCGCGGAGAGTGTGGGATTCGAACCCACGGTGGTTTGAGCCACAACGGTTTTCAAGACCGTCACCTTCGGCCGCTCGGTCAACTCTCCTCCGCCGCGCTAGGAAAGCGACGCGCCGGCCCCACTATTGTGCCAGCCCTCAGGCAAGCCGGGTGAGACCACCTTGAGCTGGTAGAGCTCGGCAACCCTCGCAAGCTCAACATCGTAGGTGGCGATGGTATCCACGGCAGGATGGGCCACTGCCGCCCCCAAGTGCAAGGCGGCAAACGGCTTCAGCACCACCGCCGCGTGGGTGGACACCGCGACGTTCTCATCAGAAAACCGGATCACGGGCACCCGCGCCTTCACTTGCTCCACCACGTGGAAAGCGTGGCCTTTTTCCTCACGGGGGTACAGCTCTGCCGCTTGACGAAGTTCGGTCAGTCCCAATTGGGTAGTGGCCACTTGGCCCAAGAAAGGAATGACCCAGGCATTCCAGTCGTCAAAATATTTGACCCCCGGGAGGAACCGGCACAAGGCAGTTCCGTCGGCGTAGATCACGGCATCCACCCTAGTTCACAGTCGTCGTATCCAGTGCGTGACTGTAGCCCCATGACAAGGCAAAGGGCCGGACCCCGCAGAGTCCGGCCCTCGTTCCACGAAGTTCAATCGCGGAATGCGCGCATCGCTAGTCGCCCGTCGCAGCTCGGGGACACCGCGGATGCGAGCAGGTCAACCTTGCTTGAGCTTCTTCATGGCCAACTGCACCACGGCGATCAGTGCCTGCTTGGTTGCAGAGCGCTCACGGGCGTCGGTGTACATGAGAGGCACGTCAGGAGCCAAGCCCAACGCTTCACGCACATCGTCCAGCTGGTGACGCGCCACCCCATCGAAGCAGTTCACGCACACCACGAACGGGATGCCCTTGCCTTCAAAGTAATCGACCGCGGGGAAGCACTGGTCGAGTCGTTCGGTATCCACCAGCACTACAGCGCCGATGGCGCCGCGCACGAGGTCGTCCCACATAAACAAGAAGCGGTCTTGACCCGGGGTGCCGAACAGGTACAGCCATAGCGAACCAGGCAGTGCGATACGGCCAAAGTCCATGGCTACGGTGGTGGTGGTCTTACGATCTGTGACTCCACCGGCATCGTCGACGCCCACGGAGTGCTCCGTCATGGCGGCTTCGGTGTTGAGTGGGTCAATGTCTGAGATTGAGCCAATGAAGGTGGTCTTGCCTACAGCAAATCCACCCGCGATGACAATCTTGACAACAGTAGGTGCGACGTGTGTTTCGGTCGTGGCGACCGAGGCGTCAGAGGGCTGCGATGCCATCGAGGACACTCTCCAGAAGACTGAGGGACAGGCCGCCGTGTTCGTCGTGAGTCGACGCGTCGTTGGCCGTGCCACCTATGTGAATAGTGAGGTGATTGTCTTGCGCAAGGTCGGAAACCAGCACCCGGACCACACCTAGCGGAAGCCTTGTGTGAGCCGAGAGTTCAGCTACCGATTGATATTGACCTGCAGCCAGTTGCAGGATCTTTTTCTTTTCAGGGGTTAGCCCCTTGATTGCCGAGAAATCCCGTGGTGCTTCCACCAGGGCTTCCATAGGCAAATCCGAGCTTGCGGCGCTCACGCGACCTCCCGTGACCGCGTAGGGCCGCACGGTGTAAGCCTCGTCGTCCGCGTGTTCGCGGTGTGTGAGTTCCGTCATCCGCCTAACTCCGTCATCAGTTCAGTCCCGTCAACGCCTTGTGTCGCGCAAGTCTGCGCCTAGCGCAGCGCGCCATCCGTGGGCAGGTTTTGGCGCATTTCGGTGATCAGTTGGGGTGTGAGCGCGTTCTCGGTGCGCGAGACGAGCAAGGTCATCTCGTAACCCACCAAGCCCACATCACACGTCGAGTCGGCTGCCACAGCAAGCACGGCACCGTTGTTAATGCTCATGAGGAACAAGAACAACTCGTCCATCTCGATGATGGACTGTCGCACTTCTCCTGCCTTGAGCTGGCGGGCGGCACCACGCGTCAGCGACGCCATGCCGGACACCACTGCGGCGAGAGTGTCACCACCCGTACGGTCCAGGTTCTTCGACATCGCCATAAGCAAGCCGTCTGCGCTGACGACGAGCGTGTGGCGCGTGCCCGGCACCGTCTGAACAAAGTTGTCCAGCAACCAACCAAAGTTGGTGGCCTCTTGACTGAGCGCGGTCACTGATCCTCCTTGATTACAGTCCC
>JAEYYZ010000013.1 GCA_023428185.1 Actinomycetes bacterium | reverse complement strand
CAAGGGGTCGCAGGTTCAAATCCTGTCAGCCCGACTTCACGAGCCATCCTGGGTGTTACCAGCGGGATGGCTCGTAGTCTTTGAGGAAGACGCCAAAGAGGTCTTCTCCCGCCTCGCCCCTCACGATGGGGTCGTAAACACGTGCCGCACCGTCCACGAGGTCTAGAGGCGCGTGGAAGCCTTCCTCGGCCAGGCGCATCTTGGTGGGGTGGGGCCGCTCGTCGGTGATCCACCCCGTATCCACGCTTGACATGAGAATCGAGTCCGTCTCAAACATCTCTCGTGCGCTCGTGCGGGTGAGCATGTTGAGGGCGGCCTTGGCCATATTGGTGTGCGGGTGTCCAGGCCCTTTGTAGCCTCGTTCAAAGACGCCCTCCATGGCAGAGACGTTCACCACGTAGCTGCGACCTCGCTGGGCCTGTGCGGCCGCTTCCGCGAGCCGTGGCCGCAATCGGTTGATGAGAATGAACGGCGCAGTGGAGTTGCACAGTTGCACCTCGAGGAGCTCCAAAGGTTCCACTTCGCCCACCGCTTGCACCCACGAGTTGGTCGAATGGGTGTCCGGAATGAGACCGCCTGCATCGATGGCGGAGCCGTCAGCAAGCCTCGCCAAAGACGACGAACCAGCCGCTAGAGCCATCTCTGTGAGTATCCGGGCGTTGGCAGGGCCTGTCTCTGCGAGGTGCGCAGAGGCGAGTAGCGGGTGAGTCTGCACTGACTGTTCCAGAGCGAGGGGGTGCACGTCACTGGTGCGCCCCAGCGTGAGCACGCGGGGCCCACGCCCTTCTGGCCACAGACCGTGTTCAAGTGGCGTGTTCTCGGCATCGGCGAGCGGTGCGTAGGCGCCAGGGGAGCGGCGCACCGTCTGGGCGGCGTTATTGATGAGGATGTCCAGCGGGCCGTTGGCGGCCACGGAATCGGCGAGGGCCACCACTTGGGAGGGATCACGCAAGTCGATTCCCACTACCTCAAGGCGGTGCAACCAGTCCGGGGCGTCGTCCATTGCCGCAAAGCGGCGCACTGCATCACGAGGGAACCGCGTCGTGATGGTCAAGTGCGCACCGTCGCGCAACAGGCGCAAGGCAATATGCATTCCGATCTTGGCGCGTCCACCCGTCAGCAGTGCGCGCTTGCCGGTGAGATCGGTGCGCGCATGCCTCTTCAAATGGCTCAACTGGGAGCACGTGGGGCACAACTGGTGGTAGAACGCGTCCACCGTGGTGTACTTCTGCTTGCAGATGTAGCACGGGCGCGGCTTGGTGTAGATCCCGGCAATGGGGGCCGATGCCGTTGCAGTCAGTTGATTGCCGCGCGTTTCGTCGTCGATGCGGTCGGGGGCACCGGTGGCCGTCGCGGCCACTACCGCCTCGTCGGCCTTGGTAATCGCGGCGCGCTTCTCGCTCCTCCTGGTGTTCTTCACTGCCTTGAACATCTTGGCTGTGGCTCGGCGTACGGCAATGAAGTCCGGATGGTCTTCATTCAGCCGGTTGAGGTTCTCCAGAACTCTCAGCGTGACGTCGAGGTCCTGGGGGTCGATGCCCTGGGGTTGGGGTGGTGTGGCCACGAGTGCCTACTTGCTGCGCGGCTTACGGCTAGGCCGTTCACGGCCTTGACGCTCGTGCCGTGCTGACTCGGGGGAGCGTGATCGGTCCGCACGAGGGCGGTCGCTTCGGGGACGTCCCCCGCCTGGCCCGGAATCTGCACGCAACTCGATCAGTTTGCCGCTGATGCGTGTGCCGGTGAGCTTGCGGAACGTCTCTTGCGAGAGGTCAGAAGGTAGATCTACCAGGGAGAAGTCTGGGTAGATCTTGATCGCTCCAAAGTCGCCGCGAGACAAGCCGCCTTCATTGGCCAGGGCCCCTACAATCTGCCTGGGTTCAACCTTGTGACGTTTGCCCACTTCGATGCGGTACGTGGTGAAACCTTGTGCCGGACCGCGTTGGTTGCGCCCACCGCGAGGCCCATTGCGCTTGCCATCCGATGCTTCGTCACCGGTGTGGACAAAGGCTTCCCTCTTAGGCACGTCTTGCGGCTCGAGAAGTAGGGGAGTGTCGCCCTGAGCGACCACTGCCAAAGCGGCTGCAACGTCGGATTCGGGAACGTCGTGGTGTTCCACGTAGTGCGCGATGATGTCGCGGAACCGCGAGATGCGAGCCGTCTGCGACAACGCCTGAGTGATGGACTCGTCAAAACGGGCCAGACGCGTGGCGTTGACATCGTCCACGCTGGGCCAGTGCATCTCGGTAAGCGGCTGTCGAGTGGCGCGTTCGATGGCACTGAGCATGCGCCGTTCGCGGGGAGTCACAAAACTGATCGCTTCGCCACTGCGACCTGCCCGCCCAGTGCGCCCAATCCGGTGCACGTAGGACTCAGTGTCAATGGGGATGTCGAAGTTCACCACATGGCTAATGCGCTCCACATCGAGTCCGCGAGCGGCAACATCGGTGGCCACCAGAATGTCCAGCTTGCCTTCTTTGAGTTGCTTGATGGTGCGTTCACGTTGGGCTTGAACCACGTCGCCGTTGATAGCGGCTGCTGCAAAGCCTCGAGCACGGAGCTTCTCTGCTACCGCCTCGGTGTCGTTCTTTGTTCGGGTGAAGACAATCATCGCTTCAAAGTTCTCCACCTCAAGGATCCGCGTGAGTGCGTCAACCTTCTGCGAATAACTCACCACGAGGTAGCGCTGCCGCGTGTTGGCAGACGTCGTGGTCTTGCGCTCGATTGATATCTCTTGAGGGTTGTTCAAGTACTTAGCGGAAAGCCTGCGGATGGGTGCTGGCATCGTCGCCGAGAACAGCGCCACCTGCTTGGACTCGGGCGTGGACGCCAGAATCACCTCAACGTCTTCTGCGAAGCCCATTTTGAGCATTTCGTCGGCCTCATCAAGCACCAGGTACTTCAGTTGCGACAGGTCGAGCGTGCGCTTGTCGAGGTGATCCATGATGCGTCCGGGTGTTCCCACCACAATATGCACCCCACGCCGCAATGCAGAGAGTTGCACTCCGTAACCCTGGCCGCCGTACACGGGAAGGACGTGGACACCCTTGAGATGAGAGGCGTAGCGCTCGAATGCTTCGCACACTTGCAGGGCGAGTTCACGCGTGGGAGCCAGCACGAGCGCTTGTGGCTCCTTCTGATGCAGGTCCAAGCGAGCGAGGATGGGCAAGGCGAACGCCGCAGTCTTACCGGTACCCGTTTGCGCCAGACCCACGACGTCGCGGCCCTCGAGAAGGGGAGGGATGGTCTGCATTTGGATTGCGGAAGGAGTCTCGTAACCCACGTCGTGGAGCGACTTGAGGATGGCTCCTTCCAAGCCCAAATCTGCGAAGGTCGTGGAACTGTGATCGGCTGTG
>JAEYYZ010000168.1 GCA_023428185.1 Actinomycetes bacterium | reverse complement strand
CGGGAAGGAGCACCGGCCGATGCCGTGGCCAGGGAAGCGGTGCGGGTGGCGAGGTCCTCGCTGTGCCTCTTCACGGTGGAAAGCCTGGAGTACTTGCGGCGCGGCGGCAGGGTGTCGCCCGCCGTGGCGGCCATGGGGCAAGCCTTGATGATTCGGCCGGTTCTGGGGGTGGTGGCAGGTGAGGTGGGTGTTGTTGATCGCGTGCGTACTGCTACGCGAGCCCGCACGGCGATGTTGGACCGCGTGGGGTCTCGCGCGCGGGCGCTACGTACTCCGGTACTGGGCTTGATGCGGATGCCCTCGGATGCGCTGTTGGAGACAGAGGCGCGCGACATCTTGGCGCGGCGTGGCCGATGGCCCGTGCTCTCGGCGGAGCTTTCTGCGGTGTTAGCCGCGCATACAGGACCTGGCACGCTCGCGGCGGTAGTGGCAGATGTGAGTCCTGAAGTGGCCGCATCGCTCGTCGTGCCCAGCCTTTAGGTGGCGCGGCCTTCCCCGGTCGCCGTTCACGGTCCTGCCCGGGTCTCGCGCGCGTCCATAACGTGACCGCATGACCGAGGAACCACCCCGCACCTCCTTGGTGGCTGCGGCAAGCCGTGCCTACGAAGCTGCCCATGGGAATCCTTTGCCTGAGCCGGTGACAGGCATACGGTGGCGCATTCACCCGCGGGTGGCCGTCACGGTGGTGACGGTGGTATCGATTCTGGTGGCAGGAGCAGTATTTGCCGCGCGTCCTGCAGCTCAGGAACTACCCGCGCCCGTGTCCGATGCCACGTTGCCTGCCGCTGAGGGAGTCGTGACAGTGCACGTGGCTGGCGCTGTCGCGGCGCCGGGGGTGTACGAGCTTGCCATGGGAGCGCGCGTAGCCGACGCTATCGACGCCGCGGGCGGCCCCCTTGCGGACGCGATGACGGACAGTGTCAATCTGGCGCGAATACTCACTGACGGGGAACAAGTAATGATTCCCACGGCCCAAGAGACCCAAGCGTTGGCTCAAGGCACCGGATCTGAATTGACCAATGTCAATCTCGCTGACGTGGGACAACTCGACGCGTTACCAGGGATAGGTCCGGTACTGGCTCAAAGGATTGTGGCCAACCGCGAGGCGCACGGACCATTTGCCTCGCTCCAGGACCTCGAGCGAGTGTCAGGGATCGGACCAGCAGCAGTGGAGAAACTCGCGGGAGTTGCCACGGTGTGAGCGCGCACGACGCCCGGCTTGCACCTGCGGCCGCGCTCTCGCTCATTGCGTGTGCCCTGCTCGGAGAAGGCATTGGCGCGTGGTGGCTGACCACCACGTTGGCGGTGATAGCGGGCATTGCCGCCGTGTGGGCATCAGGTCGGGGTACGGCCGCGCGCCACGCTGCGGTGCGGGATGGTGCGCTCGCCGTTGCGACTGCCGCGAGCATTGCCGCGCTGCTGTGTGCCGGTGCGCTCGTGCGTGAACACGTGGAGTGGGGAGGGCTTGACCCTGAGCGCGTGGCGGCCGGCCACGCCATGGAGATTCACGGGGTGATCGTCAACGAGCCCAAGCCAGCGCTGCCCGACAGATTCTCTGGCGACCCCCGCTGGCGAGCATCCGTAGCCGCGACGCGCATCGATGGCGTCCCGGTGAACCTTGCCGTAGATATCGTGCTTGACGATCCTGGCGGCATCGCCCACGGAGACTCAGTCACCGTCCGTGGAAGGTGGAGCGACACGCCAAATCCCGCAGTCGCGGGCGTGATCTGGGACGTGCGCGTGGAGGTTCTGGCTCGCGGGAGCGCCCTCGACGGGGCAATCCATCGCTCGCGGGAGCAGTTGCGCGCCGCAGCCGCACCCCTCCCTGAACACCTCGAAGGCCTCACCGTGGGCATGGTCATAGGGGACGACTCCCTCATGCCGCAGTCGCAAGTGACAGACATGCGTCGCTCCGGCCTGGCACATCTCACTGCAGTCTCCGGCGCTCACTTTGCCATCCTCGCTGTCCTGGTGCAGTGGCTCACGCGGAGGTGGAAGTGGCCACGGTTGCTCCAGGCCGCCGCACTCGCTGTTGCGATGATTGCGTTCGCCGCACTCACAGGGGCAGAGCCGTCCGTGATACGCGCCCTCGCCATGGGACTCATCATTGCGGTGGCGATCTCATGGGGCCGGCCAGCGCGCGCTCTCGCAACGCTCAGTGCGAGTGTGGTGGTGTTGCTTGCCGTTGACCCGTTGTTGGCGACTGCCGTGGGATTCCAACTTTCCGTGCTTGCCGTGGCGGGCATCGTGATCTGGTCGCCCCACTTGGCTGTGAGATTTTCGCGAGCTGTGACCCCCACACTTGCCCGCGCTCTTGCGATACCCACGGCAGCGACGCTCGCGACGTTGCCGCTCATGGTGGGCATAGCCGGTGGAACCGGCTTGTATTCGGTGCCCGCGAACGTGGTCGCAGGCGCTGCTGCAGGCCCGGTCACAGTCTTGGGCCTGATGGCGGTGGTGGTGGCGTGGGCCTCGCCCGCTTTCGCGGCGGTCGTGGTCCAGGGAGCGGGAGCCGCGGCACGCCCAGTGGAGTGGGCGGCACGTGCCTTTTCCGATGCCCCTGGCGCGTGGCTCGACTGGCCCGCCGCGCCGTGGGGAGCGCCCTTGGCGATCGCGGTGGTGGCTTGCATCTTTGCCGCAACTACCTCTAGGCGAGTGCGCGGGTGGTGGCGGGTAGCGGCGCTGCTCGGAATTTTGGCCCTTACGGCGTCCGCCCCGGCGTTCTCGGCGTTGCGGGCGCCGCGGCTGCCCCACTGGGACGTGGTGGTCTGTGACGTGGGTCAAGGAGACATGATGATGCTCAGGTCCGGGCCCCACAGTGCGGTAGTGATCGACACCGGGCCCGCAGGTGGCGGTGGCGCACAATGCTTGGAGCGTTTTGGGGTGCG
>JAEYYZ010000156.1 GCA_023428185.1 Actinomycetes bacterium | reverse complement strand
CAGAGAGTGAAGGATGTCTCAGTTGCCGTTGCGACCTCGCAAACTGTGACCAATTCGTAGCCGTTTGGAAACGTTTAACCAGGTACCGGAAACGTAGCCCGCGTACAGTGGAATGAGCGCTCAGGCCTGGCGCTTCTCAGGCTCAGACAACTAGTGAGGAAAACACTCATGAAGAACACGATTCGCATCGGCGCACTTGCCGCTGTCTCGGCTTTGGCCTTGGCTGCGTGCTCGTCTGCGCCTTCCGAGTCCCCCACGGACGGTGCCACAAGTTCCGCACCCGTGGAGTCGGTAGATTTCAAGGCGTGCATGGTCTCTGACGCTGGCGGTTTTGACGACAAGTCGTTCAACCAGGCCGGTTACGAAGGCTTGCAGCAGGCATCGGAGGACCTCGGTATCGAGATCGCGTCCGCAGAATCGCAGTCGGACACTGACTACGCCGGTAACCTCGACGCGATGGTCGCTGCAGGTTGCGACCTCACCTTCACCGTGGGCTTCTTGCTCGGTGACGCCACCCAGGGTGCCGCTGAAGCAAACCCTGACTCGAACTTCGCCATCATCGACTTTGCGTACGACCCGCCCATTGACAACGTCAAGCCGCTGGTCTTCGACACCGATGAGGCCGCGTTCCTCGCCGGCTACGTTGCAGCAGGCACCACTCAGACCGGAAAGGTCGCCACGTTCGGCGGCATCCAGATCCCCAGTGTGGTGATCTTCATGGATGGCTTCCTCGCTGGTGTGAACTACTACAACGAAACCAACGGCACGTCCGTTGAGGTGCTCGGTTGGGACGGCACCACCGGTTCCTTCACTGAGGACTTCGAGGACCTGACCAAGGGTCAGAACCTTGCCCAGGGCTTCATTGACCAGGGTGCGGACATCATTCTGCCCGTGGCTGGCCCCGTGGGTCTTGGCGCCGCTGCTGCGGCCCAGGAAGCGGGCAACGTCTGGATCATTGGTGTGGACTCCGACTGGACCCAGACCACCGAGTACTCGGACATCATCCTCACCTCGATCATGAAGAACATGGGCCCCGCGGTCTACGACACCATTGCCGCTGCGGCAACCGGTGACGGCTTCAGCAACGAGTTCTACGTGGGCACCTTGGCCAACGAAGGCGTGGGCCTCGGCCCCATCGCTGGCGCGGCACCCGCAGAGGTCACGGATGCTCTTGAGGCCATCAAGGCCGAGATCATCGCAGGAACCATCGAGGCTTCATAAGTCTCACAGGGGCCTGGTAAAGACCCCATGAAGCATGAGGGGCGCATCGCGTAGACGCGGTGCGCCCCTCGTGCTTGACTTGAGTTCATCAGGACGTCAGCGCACTGCAAGGGAGCACGCGTGAAGCTAGAACTGAGGGGCATTACCAAGCGATTCGGCGACTTCACCGCCAACGATCGCATCGACCTCGTAGTGGAGCCTGGCACCGTCCACGCCTTGCTCGGCGAAAACGGCGCCGGCAAATCCACTCTCATGAACGTGCTCTTTGGGCTCTACGACGCGGATGAGGGCCAAGTGCTCTTGGACGACAAAGTGGTGGACTTCGCTGGACCTGGCGACGCGATGGCCGCTGGCATCGGCATGGTTCACCAGCACTTCATGCTGGTACCGCCCTTCACGGTGGCAGAGAACGTGATGCTCGGCCACGAGCAAGTCCGTGGCCCCGCCAAACTGTTGAACGTGGAAGCGGCACGTCAGCGCGTACGTGAGATCTCGGATCGCTTTGGCTTCGACGTGAATCCCGACGCCGTGGTGGAGAACCTTCCCGTGGGCGTGCAGCAGCGCGTGGAGATCGTCAAGGCGCTGTCTCAAAGTGCCGAGGTGCTCATCCTCGATGAGCCCACAGCGGTGTTGACCCCGCAAGAGACCGATGAACTGCTTGAAATCGTGAGGCAATTGCGCGATTCGGGAACGGCCGTCGTGCTCATCACCCACAAACTGCGAGAGGTTCAAGCGGTCGCGGACACCATCACCGTGATTAGGCGCGGCAAAGTGGTGGGGACCGCCAAGCCGTCGGCTTCTCAGGAGGAACTCGCATCCATGATGGTGGGCCGCGAAGTATCGATGACTGTCGACAAGGCACCCGCCAAGCCCGGCGCGGTGGTGCTCGACGTGCGTGACCTTTCAGTCGTTGACGACGATGGCGTGGCTCACTTGCGAGGCGTCACGTTTGACGTCAAGGCCGGCGAGATCGTCGCCATCGCAGGGGTTCAGGGCAACGGCCAGACCGAACTGATGGAGGCTCTGCTCGGTCTTGTTGCTCCGGCCACAGGAACGGCGACCCTGGACGGCGAGAAGATCACGGGCAAGTCCATTAAGGACGTGCTCATGTCTGGAGTGGGATTCGTCCCCGAGGACCGCACCGAAGACGGACTGGTTTCCACTTTCACGATCGCAAACAACCTGATCCTTGACGTGTACGACCAGGCGCCATACGCCAAGGGACTGGCTCTCCAACCCGCAGTGATCGCCGACGAGGCACGCAAGCATGTGGAGCAGTTTGATGTGCGTACGGAGTCCATCGACGCCACCGCAGGCTCACTGTCCGGAGGCAATCAGCAAAAGGTGGTGCTGGCGCGAGAGCTTTCGCGTCCCCTCAAGCTCCTCATCGCTTCCCAACCCACGCGCGGGCTTGACGTGGGATCGATTGAATTTGTCCACAAGCGCATCGTGGCGGAACGCGACGCAGGTGCAGCCGTGCTCATTGTGAGCTCGGAACTGGATGAGGTGGTGTCTCTCGCGGACAGGGTGGCAGTCATGTACCACGGAAAGATCGTGGGCATAGTGCCGCCGGATACCGACCGCGACGAACTAGGACTCATGATGGCCGGAGCAGGACGAGAGGTGGCAGCGTGACCGACCCTAAGGCGGCCGTCGCCGAATCGGGCGAAGCGCCCATTGAGGTTCCCAAGGAGAACGTTCCTGAGTCACGCTCAGTGATGCGCGAGATTGTGGAGAGTTCGGCCCTTGTGGTCTTCCTCGCGATCGTGGCGTCGTTGGTAGTGGGTGCACTGCTGATCGTGTTCTCGAGCGAAGAAGTGCGCGAGACATCGTCCTACTTCTTCAGCCGACCAGGTGACACGTTTGCGGCGGCGTGGAGCGAAATCTCCTCGGCGTACTTGGCTATGTGGAACGGGGCGTTCTTCAATGGCGATGCCGGGTCCTTCGCAGGCAAGATCAAGCCCTTCACCAACACCTTGACCTCGGCGACTCCCTTGATTTTCGCGGGACTAGGACTAGGCGTGGGCTTCCGTGCAGGACTTTTCAACATCGGTGCTCAGGGCCAGATCATTATTGGCGCCACCTTGGGCGCCATGGTGGGCTTCATGTGGCACTTGCCAGTGGGTATCCACTTGCTCGTCGCACTTTTGGGCTCCATGCTCGGCGGCGCAATTTGGGGCTTCATCCCCGGAATCCTCAAGGCCAAGACCGGCGCGCACGAGGTCATCACCACCATCATGCTCAATTACATCGCGCTCAACTTGGTGGCGTTCCTGCTTGCACAAGACGCGTTCCAGCGCCCCGGCAGTGACAACCCGCAGTCGCCGGTGCTCGATGAGAACTCGTGGCTTCCGCTCATGCTCGGCAATCAGTTCCAGTTGCACTGGGGGTTCCCGCTGGCCCTCGTCGCCGCTGTGGGTGTGTGGTGGCTCATGGAGCGATCCACGTTGGGGTTCCAATTCCGTGCCGTGGGCGCTAACCCCCACGCCGCTCGTACGGCAGGCATGAACGTCACCCGGATGTACGTGTTGGTGATGGTCACCGCGGGCGCATTAGCGGGACTTGCCGGTGCCTCCCAAGTGCTGGGCACCCAACACGCACTCGCCGTGGGTATTGCGGGCTCTATTGGCTTTGACGCGATCACCGTGGCACTTCTTGGACGTTCCCGTCCCGTGGGCATCGTCTTTGCAGCAATCCTGTTTGGCGGCCTCAAGGCATCCGGCCCGGCGCTACAAGTGCAAGCGGGATTGCCCATTGACATCGTGTTGGTGTTGCAAGCGCTCATCGTCTTATTCATCGCGGCGCCGCCTCTGGTTAGGTTCATGTTCCGCTTACCCACCCCAAAGAACGTGAAGGAGGTGGCAGCGTGACTACCACGGTGACTGAGACCACAGCAGTGCCCTCGGATGATGGCGACAGCGCCATCGAGCTCGCCAAGCACTGGCGTACGCCGATTGGTTTGGGAGTGGTCGCGCTCGTTGCGCTCCTGCTGTTTGGCTTGGGGACGGCGGGAGGCCAGACAACCGGGTTTGCGATCTCTCGCGCGAGTGACTTTGTGCGTTTTGACACCTTCCAACTCCCCTCACGTGGACTGGCGATCGGTGCTGCCCTTGTGGCGCTGGCATTGGCGGCGGTGAGCGCCTGGAACGTCAAGGTCGCCCGGAGAGGCCAATGGTGGCTTCCCGTGGTGTACTCGGTCGCGATCATGCTGTCCCTCTTGGCATGGGCCGGTGCTGGCAAGAGCACGCTCATTCAAGTGACAGGTTTGCTCACCGGCGCGGTGGTGTTGAGTGTGCCGCTCGTATTTGGTGCGCTATCAGGTGTCATTTGTGAACGATCCGGCGTGATCAACATCGCCATCGAAGGCCAGTTGCTGTTTGGCGCGTTCTTGGCGGCTGTCCTGGCATCGGCTACCGGAAGCCCGTATGTGGGACTCATCTTTGCGCCTATCGCAGGTGCGCTCGTAGGTGCGCTACTAGCTCTGTTTGCGGTGAAGTACTGGGTGGATCAGATTGTGGTGGGCGTGGTGCTCAACGTGCTGGTCATTGGTATCACCAACTTCCTCTATGGCACCCTGCTGCGCGACAACACGGCACTGAACCAGTCCATGGGATTGCCGAGGCTCCCCATCCCGTTGTTGTCGCAAATCCCCATCATTGGCCCCGTGCTGTTCAACCACAACCTGCTGGTGTACCTGATGTACATCGTGGTGATTGCGCTCAACATCATGTTGTTCAAGTCGCGGTGGGGTTTGCGGATGCGCGCTGTAGGCGAACATCCCAAGGCCGCGGACACGGTGGGCATCAAGGTGAATCGCACTCGCGTGCGCAATACCATCCTGGGCGGTGCGGTGGCTGGTCTTGGTGGCGCATTCTTCACAGTCGCGGCCGGCCTTGCCTTTGGCAAGGAGATGACGTCTGGCAAGGGCTTCATCGCCCTCGCAGCCATGATCCTTGGCAGGTGGAGTCCCAAGGGAGCGCTCGCGGCCGCGTTGTTCTTTGGATTCGCGGAGTCGCTCAAGGATCAACTAGGCATCATCGGCTCGTCTGTGCCGTCCCAGTTCCTCGCGATGCTGCCGTACCTTGCCACCCTGTTTGCGGTTGCCGGACTGGTGGGGCACGTGCGTCCACCTGCAGCTGAAGGCAAGCCGTACAAGAAATGACCACTATCGATTGGGACAAGTTGCGCGACGCCGCACGTCAAGCATCGACACACGCGTACGTGCCCTACTCGCATTACCCCGTGGGCGCGGCCGCGCTCACCGATTCCGGCCACGTGGTGACCGGCGCCAATGTGGAGAACGCCAGTTACGGCCTCACGCTGTGTGCCGAATGTGCGGTCGTATCAAAACTGCACACGGATGGCCTTGGGCAGCGTTTGGTTGCTCTCGCGTGTGTGGACGGAAAGGGTGAAGTGCTGACGCCATGTGGCCGATGCCGGCAACTGCTTTTTGAACACGGCGGCGGGGGCATGCTGATTGACCACGCGGGCGGTCCCGTCACTGTCTCGTATTTGCTTCCCGACGCGTTCGGTCCCGACCACTTGGAGGCCGCCCGTGAGTGAGCCGTTTGCCGCGGTGGAAGTGATCATCGCCAAGAGGGACGGGGGAGTGCTTTCCAATGCCCATATCGACTGGGTAGTGGATGCGTATACGCGTGGGGTGGTGGCAGACGAGCAAATGAGTTCGCTAGCTATGGCGATCCTGCAACGGGGCATGACTCGCGCTGAGATTGCGCGCTGGACTCAAGCGATGATTCGCACGGGCGAGCGACTCGACTTCTCCGACCTTGATCGCACCACCGCAGACAAGCACTCCACAGGGGGAGTGGGAGACAAGATCACATTGCCGTTGGCGCCCTTGGTGGCCGCGTGCGGTGTGGCAGTGCCGCAACTCTCGGGGCGCGGTTTGGGCCACACGGGCGGAACACTGGACAAACTCGAATCCATCCCCGGTTGGCGAGCGTCACTCAGCAACGAGGAGATGAAGGCACAACTCC
>JAEYYZ010000125.1 GCA_023428185.1 Actinomycetes bacterium | reverse complement strand
GTGGGCGGGGCGCGTATGTCTTAACGGGCAGGGGCATGGAGCAAATGGCCCAGGGAACGGCGGCCGTCACTGCCGCCATCAACCTCGCCCTGTCGCTGGGGCTGCCCGGCCGCGTGGGTTCAGGGTTTGCGCCCGTGACGGGTCAAGGCAACGGTCAGGGGGGCCGCGAACACGGTCAGAAGGCGGACCAACTGCCCGGGTACCGATCCATTTCAGACCCAGCCGCGCGGGAGCATGTCGCCACGGTGTGGGGAGTGCCAGCGTCGCACCTACCAGGAGCCGGAGTGCCCGCCGTGCGGTTGCTCGCATCGCTCGGGACCCCAGGTGGGCCTCAAGCCCTCCTTGTGCATGGCTCCAACATGGTGGTGAGCGCCCCCAACGCCACAGAAGTGGCAAACGCCCTAGCGCGCCTCAGCCTCCTGGTGGTGTGCGACATGGTCCCTTCCGAAACGGCAGCACTCGCGGACGTGGTTCTTCCCATCACTCAATGGGCCGAGGAAGACGGCACCATGACCAATCTTGAAGGCCGAGTGATCCGCAGGCGTGCGGCGGTGCCGGCCCCCGGCAGCGCCAAGAGCGAGCTGTGGATCCTCAACCAATTGGCCGAGCGCATGGGCTACTCGCAAGGCTTCAGCCCTGACCCGCGCGAGGTGTTCGCCGAACTCGCCGCGGCATCGGCTGGTGGCCCTGCCGACTACTCGGGAATTACCTACGAGCGGCTTGACGCCGGCGAGGAAATCTTCTGGCCGTGCCCAGCCACTGACGGCGAACCTCATCCCGGCACCCCGCGCATGTTCCTCACCGGCTTCAACACTCCCGATGGTCGTGCCCGCATGATCGATGTAAACCACCAAGGCCCGGCAGACGATGTGCGCCCAGACGCGCCCGTGTACCTCATCACCGGCCGAGTGCTGCAGCACTACCAAAGCGGCGCCCAAACCCGACGCGTACCGGAACTGAGCGCCGCTCAACCCGGATCGTTCGTGGAACTGCACCCCGTACTGGCTGACCGCCTTGGGATTTCGGAAGGTGAACTCGTGGAACTCAAGTCCAGCCGGGGAACAGTGCGAGCTCGGGCGGCCTTGAGCGACGCTATGAGACCCGACACGGTGTTCATGCCATTCCACTGGGCAGGCGAGGGCAGTGCCAATCGCCTCACCAATGACGCCACCGACCCCACCTCGGGAATGCCTGAATTCAAGGTGTGTGCGGTGGCTGTACGGCCGGTAGATGCGCGCACGCTCGCAGGCGTAGGCGGTGCGCTATGACTCGCGTGGTGGTGATTGGCAACGGCATGGTGGGCTCACGCTTTGCCCAAGACCTTGTGGCTGCGATGCCCGACGCCGAAGTCACCGTGCTGGGCAAGGAGCCATACGCGGCGTACAACAGAGTGCTGCTGTCGAGCGTGGTCTCCGGAGCGTCCAACCCTGCGCACTTGAGCATCGCAGGCCCTGAACACGAACGGATCGTCACGCTCACGGGCACGAGCGCTACGCACGTCGATAGGGACCGCCGCGAGGTTACCGACTCTCAAGGGACCGTGCACATTTACGACCGCTTGGTGTTTGCCACGGGTTCGGTAGCGAGGATTCCCGCGATTCAAGGTGTCGCGGATGCGCAAGGCCTCATCGCGGGTGTCAGTGTGCTCAAGGACATGGCCGATGCCCAGGACATCGTCCGTAGTTCTCTCACCGCGCGCAAGGCAGTGGTGCTGGGAGCCGGTGTTCTTGGCCTGGAAGTGGCCACGGGGCTCGTAGCCAGGGGCGTCGAGGTGAGGCTGGTGCACCACGCCGAAAGGCTCATGGAGCGCCAACTGGGCTGGGAGGCCTCGGCGGTGGCGTCCACAAGTCTGTCCAAACTAGGCATTGATGTGCATGTGGGACGCAGCATCGCTGGCGCTAAAGCCACGCGCGGGACATTGAGTTCAGTGCGGTTGGAAGACGGGAGCGAAGTCCCAGCGGACATGTTGGTGATGTGTTGCGGCACCATCCCTGAGACGATGCTCGCCCGCCAAGCCGGTCTCAGCATCGACCGTGGAATTGTGGTCACGGAGGATCTCGCTAGCGTGAGCGACCCGGCCGTTTGCGCCATTGGCGACTGCGCGCAACCGCCGTCAGGCGCCACGGGCCTAGTGGCTCAAGGGTGGGAGCAGTCTGCGCGGCTCGCGGCGGCGTGGGCCGGAGCGGAGCCACAGCAAGCGACGCGCGCGCGAAGCACCGACGTGGTTCGCGTCAAAGCTCCCGGATTGGCTATGGCCACCATGGGCCTGAGCGGAGACTTTGATCGCGCGGACCCCCGATTGCGTGTCTTGTCCCTCAAAGACCCCGAAGGCGGGCGCTTCATTGAAGTGGTGGTGGCAGGCGGGTTGCTCGTGGGGGCAACCTGCATTGGCGACAAAGCGATTGCAGCGGAACTCGCCACCACCTACACCCGCAAGATCCCCGTTCCCGCAGACCCCGCCCAACTCTTGATTAGAGCCCTCGCGGGCCAAGCCACGCGGGCAAAGAGCCCTGCCGAACTCGCCTCCGACGACGTGGTGTGTCAGTGCAACGGCGTCTCCAAAGGCACCATTTGCGCCGCAATCTCCGAGGGTTGCGGCTCCATCAGCGAGGTGGCCACAGCCACTCGAGCCACCACGGGTTGCGGCGACTGTAAAGGCCTTGTGGCGGCCCTGCTCGCCACCCCTCACGAGCCAGCCGTGGCATCGGCTACAAGCGAAAGGTAAGCCATGACAGAGCGCATTGTGGTGATCGGTGGCGGTATGGTTGCCCACCGGTTCACGGAGGCACTGAGGGACCGGGACATCGACGGACGCTTCCAGGTGACGGTGCTCGCCGAGGAGCCGCGCGCACCGTACGACAGGGTGGCTCTCACGAGTTACTTCACGGGACGCGATCCTCAGGACCTCGCGCTTGGCGACCCCGATTTGTGGGACCACCCGCTAGTGGACTTGCACCGTGACACTCCCGCCGCCTCGATTGACCGCGAGGCGAAGGCAGTGACCACCACGGCAGGAACCGTGTACGAGTACGACCAGCTGGTGCTCGCCACCGGTTCCTATGCTTGGACACCACCCTTGCCGGGCGCAGACCTACCAGGCGTGTACGTGTACCGCACCATCGACGATGTTGCGGACCTCCGCGGCTGGGTGGAGGCCCGCGCCGAGCACGTAGGCAGGCCCGTGCGCGGCATGGTCATTGGCGGCGGGCTCTTGGGTCTCGAGGCTGCGGGGGCCCTGCAGAGCCTCGGCGCTACGAGCACAGTGGTGCAATTCGCCGACCGCCTCATGAACCTCCAGGTAGACGCTGGCGGGGGCGAGGCGCTCAAGCGTCTCATTGAGAAGCTGGGCGTCACCGTGCGCATCGACACCGCAACCACCGCGCTCAAGGCCGACAAGCAAGGCCGCGTGGGCACGGCGGTGTTTGGTGACGGCTCCGAACAGTTGGTTGACGTGGTGATCATCGCCACGGGCGTGCGGCCACGTGACGAACTGGCGCGAGATGCCGGCCTTGAGATCGGGGAACGCGGGGGAGTGTTGGTCAACGACTGGTGCCTCACGAGTGACCCAGAGATCTTTGCGATTGGTGAGGTGGCATGCATCCAAGGCGGGTGCATCGGCCTCGTAGGGCCCGGATACACGATGGCGGAAATCGCCGTAGACCGCATCCTAGGCGGAGACGCCGTGTTCCCGGGTGCCGACACGTCTACCAAGCTCAAGTTGCTCGGGGTGGACGTGGCATCGTTCGGTGACGCGCTAGGTGTGACTCCCGGCGCGCTCGAGTTGGTCTACGCGGACCCCGTCCAAGGCGTGTACAAGAAACTCGTATTGACGGACGATGCCCGCACCCTCCTGGGTGGGGTGCTTGTGGGAGACGCGTCTGCGTACTCCTCGCTGCGGCCCATGGTGGGCGAGCATTTGGGCGCAGATCCTTCGGCATGGCTCTTGCCCGAAGGTGCGGGCACCCGCCCACAGTTAGAGCTACCCGATGCTGCCACCGTGTGTTCGTGCAACAACGTCAGCGCTGGAACGGTGCGAGGTGCCGTCACTGAACACGGGTGCACGGACCTCGCCGGAGTGAAAGCCTGCACCAAGGCGGGCACCGCATGCGGATCATGTGTGCCGCTAGTTAAGAAACTGCTGGCCACGGAGCTCACGCGCGCAGGACTGGAAGTGAGCAATGCGTTGTGCGAGCACATTTCCATGTCTCGAGCCGAGTTGTTCAACGCGGTGCGCGTTGCGGAACTGACTACCTTCAGCGCCATCATGGAGCGCTTTGGCACCGGCCGGGGTTGCGACATCTGCAAGCCCACCATTGGCTCCATCTTGGCGTCGCTCTACAACCGCCACGTGCTCGCGGAGGACCGTGCAGCGCTTCAAGACACCAACGACAGGGTCATGGCGAACATGCAAAAGGACGGCACGTACTCCGTGGTCCCGCGCATTCCAGGCGGCGAAATCACGCCCGAGAAGCTCATCGTCATTGGTGAAGTGGCCAAAGAGTTCGGGCTCTACACCAAGATCACCGGCGGCCAGAGGATTGATCTCTTTGGCGCACGGCTTGAGCAGTTGCCGCTCATTTGGAGCAGGCTCGTGGACGCCGGGATGGAGTCTGGGCACGCCTACGGCAAGGCATTGCGCACCGTGAAGTCCTGCGTGGGTTCCGATTGGTGCCGCTTCGGAGTGCAGGACTCCGTGGGCCTGGCTATCGCGCTGGAATTGCGGTACCGCGGTCTACGCAGTCCGCACAAGATCAAGCTGGGCGTTTCGGGTTGCGCGCGCGAGTGTGCGGAAGCGCGAGGCAAGGACGTGGGCGTGATCGCCACCGAGAAGGGGTGGAACGTCTACGTAGGTGGCAACGGCGGGTTTGAACCCAAGCACGCTCAATTGCTCGCCGAGGACCTGGACACGGCCGAGGTTTTCCGCGTGGTTGACCGCTACCTCATGTACTACGTCCGCACGGCAGACCGGCTGCAGCGCACCGCGCCGTGGCAAGAGGAGCATGAAGGCGGCCTGGACGCCATCCGCGACGTGATCATGAACGACTCGCTGGGCATTTGCGCGGACCTCGACGCGCACATGGCGCAGCACGTGGATACCTACGAGGACGAATGGAAGGCGGTGCTCAGCGACCCAGTGCGTCTGCGACAGTTCACGTCCTTCATCAATGACCCTGACCAACCCGACCCTTCGCTTGCCTACGTGGAGCAACGCGGCCAACGCCGCCCGGCATCGGCTCAAGAGAAGTCCACTGGTGCCGTGCTCCTTGCCCCCGCAACCTTGGAGGTGCGCTCATGACTACCGCTCCCGCGTTGACCACAGTGTGGGTCTGCGCTCTTGACCAACTGACGCCCGAGTTGGGTGTAGCGGCTTTGGTGGCAGGAGAGCAAGTGGCCATCTTCAGGCTCGCGGACGACGCCGTCTATGCGGTACAGAACTTGGACCCCTTCAGCGGCGCGTATGTGATGTCACGTGGCATCACCGGCTCCCGAGGAGACACCCCTACCGTGGCTTCACCGCTACACAAGCAAGTTTTCTCCCTGGTAGATGGCACCTGTTTGGCGACCATGGACAAGGAGCCTCTCGCTCAGCACGGCCCTCACTTGCGCACCTTCTCTGTGACGGTTCAGGAAGGCAATGTTTGGATCGACGTCTCGTAACCGGACCGAAACGTCCACGAGTTATCGTCACCACAACACCCGGTTTGCCGCATATGTCGCTCGCGGACCGGACTCATGGATGGCCAAGCGCGGGGAGGTGGCGGTGAAGGGTGAACCCCTTGCGGGATGTGTCATGGTCATCACCGCCGACAGGCGTAAGCGAGAGCTTGCCTCCGCTCTAGAGCGCCGCGGTGCCAAGGTTGTCTTCGCCTCCGCGCTGAGCACCGTTTCGCATCTCGATGATCACCGCTTGGTGGCGGACACGCGCGCGCTCATTTCTTCTCCCCCCGAGATCGTGGTGGCCACTACGGGCATCGGCTTCCGTGCGTGGGTGGAGGCGGCCGATGCTGCGGGCATTGCCGACGCGCTCATCGAGACGTTGCGGGGTGCACGACTGGTGGCGCGCGGACCCAAGGCTCGCGGTGCTATCCAAGCCGCCGGTCTAGAAGCGGACTGGGTTGCTGAAACTGAAACAGCCGCGGAACTGCGGGATTACCTGCTTGCAGAAGGCATAGAGGGACGCTCTGTGGCCATCCAGCATCACGGCAATGGTGCCGACGGTTTGGATGAGGCTTTTGCCGAGGCCGGGGCGCATGTGCGGAGCCTCGTGGTGTACGGCTGGGGTCCGCCCCTGGACCCTGTGAGCCATGAATTGTGGATCGACAACGCGGCTGGAGGCGCGTGTGATGCGGTGCTTTTCACGTCGGCCCCTGGAGCTCAGGCATGGGTCACTTCTGTGCATCAGCGGGGCCGTCTCGAGGCGATAAGGGAGCGCAATGCCACCGGTAGTCTCCTCCTGGCCTCCGTGGGCCCCATTACCGCTCAACCTCTAGAACAAGCGGGTTTGCACTCCGTATATCCGGAGCGGTGGCGTCTGGGTGCCTTGGTGCGCGAACTCGTCAAGCACTACGGCAGTGATGAGCGCGTGATTGCGACGGCTGCGGGTTCCTTGGTGGTCCGCAACACTGCCGCAGTACTCGATGGCGAAGTGTTGCCCTTGTCTCCCTCGGGGTTGGCGATTGTGCAACAGCTTGCGGCAGCACAGGGATCGGTTCTGTCGCGTGAGCAACTCGCCGAGTGCTTGCCGGGACCCGGAGGCGGTCCACACGCCGTCGAGGCTGCCATTAACCGTCTACGCGAAGCGGCGAACGCCAAGCGTTTAGTGAAGACTGTGGTCAAGCGCGGCTACGCATTGGCGGTGACAGGACCATGACCACACCCATCCTCGTTCTGTGCGCGCACGGCACACGGAGTAAAGCGGGGCGCCAGGTGATCCTCGATGTCGCGCAAGCGGTACGTGAGTCCATGGGCGTAGAGGTGCGCGAGGCCTATGTGGATGTTCAAGACCCCAAGGTGGATGAGGTTGTAGCGAGCATTCCGCGTGGAGAAGGCGTGCAAGCGGTGGTGGTGCCGTACTTGCTCGCGGGTGGATACCACGTGTACGTGGATATCGCGGAGGCAGTCGAGGATCGCCCGGACGTGGTGGCTGCACCGGCTCTTGGCCCCGACTCCCGGCTCATTGACATTGCGATTGACCGCATCCGTAGCGCTGGGGTGGCAGACACGGCCACGCTTGTACTCGCGCCTGCAGGTTCGTCCGACGAACGGTCGCAGCGGGACACTGAACACGCCGCCGACATGTTGCGCGTCAAATGGGGAGGCCCGGTGCGGGTGGGCTACGCCGCTGGCATGAAGCCCACCGTCGCCGATGCCGTCTCAGCGGCTCGCAGTTTTGGTGAGACCGAACAAGACAGCGACGTGGCCGTGGTTTCGTACTTGCTGTCGCCCGGTTACTTCCAGGATTCACTGCACAAGGCGGGAGCCGATCACGTCACGGAACCGCTGGCGCCGGACTCACGCATTCTCGAAATCATCGCCCAACGCTATTTTGACGCGCTCGCGGGGCCCGCTCACACCGAGAGTGAAGCCGCGCCCACATAGTGGCCTTGGGCATCGAACGAGATCGCCGATGCCGGAACAGGGTGGCCAAAGAGGAAGCCTTGGCCATACGTCCAGCCATGCTTGCGGGCAATGCTCCACTGGGCCTCGGTCTCTACGCCCTCGATGACGCCGTACATGCCCAAGCTGTTGGTGAGAGTGGCCATCGCGGTGGAGATGCGGTCGCCGGTGCCGCGGTCGCCCAGGCGCAAGGTGAATTCGCGGGCCAACTTGAGTCCCGCCACGGGGTTTTGGAGCACGGAGGACAACGCGGAGTACCCGGTGCCAAAGTCGTCAAGGATGAGATCGACGCCCAAGTGCGCGAGCGTCTCGAGGTCGCTATTGGCGGCCGCCGTGGCCATGAGCACGCCGGACTCGGTGATCTCAAGGCCAATACGGTGCGCGTCAATGCCTGTAGCGGTGAGCGCAGACTTGACCACGCGAGTCAGGTCGGCCACACCAATTTGCCTGGTAGATACGTTGACAAACACCCGGCCTTTGAACAACGGGTTGCGGGCCACAAAGTTGCATGCCTCGTTGAGCACAAGCGAGCCCAAGGGCACCACCAGGTTGGCTTCCTCGCAAATCGCAATGAACTCTTCAGGCATGAGCAGGCCGCGCTGCGGATGCTCCCACCGCACCAACGCTTCGAACGCGACTGTCTCGCGGGTCTCGAGGTCCACCACCGGTTGGTAATGCACCACCAGTTCACCTTCGCGGATTGCGGTGCGCAGCTCCGCTTCCATGGACAGTTTGCTCAACGCCAGTTTGCGGAGCGATTCGTCAAAGATCTCCACGCGGGCGCGGCCGGCTTGCTTGGCGGCGTACATGGCCATGTCTGCGTTGCGCACCAAGGACTCTGCAGTCACACCGTCTTCTGCCATAGCCAAGCCGGCGGACACCGTAGGCACCACTTCGTGACCGGAAACCATGACAGGTGACTGCACTGCTGCAGTGACCACCGCGAGCAGCCCTTGAGCGGCCGCCTGACTCATGATGTTTTCCAACACCACCACAAACTCGTCACCGCCCAGGCGTGCCACGGTGTCTCCTGAGCGCACGCTGCTTTGAATGCGGCGTGCGATCTCAACCAGCAGGGTGTCGCCTGCTTCGTGACCCAAAGAGTCATTGACAACCTTGAAGTGGTCCACGTCCAAGAACACGCACGCTACCGTCGCCGCCCTAGGCTCATGGCTCTCGAGGGCATGCTTGAGCCGGTCAAGGAGCAAGGTGCGATTGGCAAGGCCCGTGAGGTGGTCGTACAGCGCTCGCCGCTCCAGCAGATCGCGAGCCCGCCGGATTTCGGTGATGTCTTCTACGTGCGCCACAAAAAAGTGCTCAGAATCCGGGCCCTGCACGTCAACGTCGGTCACTGTGACACGCGCCCAAACCACGTCGCCGCCTCGGTGGAGGTAGCGCTTTTGCGCCTGGAAATGGGGCACTTCGCCGCTGACAATCTGGCCTATCTGCTCCACGTTGCGCGGCAAGTCATCGCTATGAGTGATCTCTGCGAAATGCCTGCCCTTGAGTTCGTGTGGCTCGTAGCCCAGCATCCTGGCGAAGGCTTCATTCACCGCTACATAGTTGCCCACCTCATCGAGGATGGTCATGCCGATGGGGGAGTCGTGAAAGGTGCGCTGGAACAGTTCGTCGTTGGGAACCACCACGTCACCTCTCTCGCCTCACGGCGCGTAGCGAGCGCGAGCGCTCACGGGGCACAACATCGTCCAAGCGGTTATCGGCACAACCGCAGTCCGCATAAACGCGGAAGCGTAACGTAAACCGGCACTCTCGACGCGCGGCTACGGGTAGGGGCTTGCTCGTGGGACGATAGTCGCCCCTCCACTTTGCCCTTAAGGACGGTAATACCCGTGTCCGCCCCCTCCCGCATCGAGCCGGCCGCAACTGCGCCTGAGCTCATTCGGAACTTCTGCATTATCGCGCACATCGACCATGGCAAGTCCACGCTGGCCGACCGCATGTTGCAGTTGACCGGCGTGGTCAACGCGCGTGAAATGCGCGCCCAGTACCTGGACCGTATGGATATTGAGCGTGAGCGCGGCATCACCATCAAGTCCCAAGCGGTGCGCATGCCATGGGAGGTCGAGGGCGACGCCTTTGCGCTCAATATGATCGACACACCCGGTCACGTGGACTTCACGTACGAGGTATCGCGTTCACTCGCCGCTTGTGAAGGCGCAATCTTGTTGGTAGATGCCGCACAGGGCATCGAGGCGCAGACTCTGGCCAACTTGTACTTGGCCATGGAAAACGACTTGCGGATCATCCCCGTGCTCAACAAGATCGACTTGCCGTCTGCCGATCCGGATCGGTACGCCGCAGAACTTGCCCAGCTCATCGGCTGCGACCCAGACGACGTCATGCGAGTAAGCGGCAAGACCGGTGCCGGTGTGCCCGAACTCCTTGACCGGGTGGTGCGGGACATTCCTCCGCCCGTGGGCGATGCCGATGCTCCTACGCGCGCCATGATCTTCGACTCGGTTTACGACACGTACCGCGGCGTAGTCACGTACATCCGCGTCATCGACGGCTCCCTCAAGCCGCGCGAGAAGATCGCGATGATGTCCACTCTCGCCACCCACGACTTGCTTGAGATAGGCGTCATCAGCCCGGAACCCAAGCCCACCAAGGGCCTGGGCGTAGGCGAAGTCGGTTACCTCATCACCGGCGTGAAGGATGTGCGCCAATCCAAAGTGGGTGACACCGTCACTCTTGCTGGCCGCAGGGCGCAACAGTCGCTTCCCGGCTACCGCGAGCCCTTGCCCATGGTGTACTCGGGCCTATTTCCCCTTGATGGCTCCGATTTCCCCGTGTTGCGCGACGCCCTAGACAAGCTGCAACTGAACGATGCCTCCCTGGTCTACGAGCCCGAAAGCTCGGTGGCATTGGGCTTTGGCTTCCGTTGCGGCTACTTGGGGCTGCTGCACCTCGAAATTGTGCGCGACCGCCTAGAGCGCGAGTTCAACCTTGAACTCATCTCCACCGCTCCCAACGTGGTGTACGAAGTCACAATGGAAGACGGCAAGACGGTCACCGTGACTAACCCCTCGGAGTTCCCCGGGGGCAAGATCCGTGAGGTACGCGAGCCCGTGGTGAAGGCGTCCATCTTGGTGCCGAGCGAGTTCATCGGCACCGTCATGGAACTGTGCCAAGAGCGTCGCGGAGTCATGGGCACCATGAACTACCTCAGCGAGACCCGCGTGGAGATGCACTACACGCTGCCCTTGGCCGAGGTGGTTTTTGACTTCTTTGACCAACTCAAGTCCCGCACGCGAGGGTACGGCTCACTTGACTACGAGCCCGCAGGTGACCAAGCGGCAGACCTCGTCAAGGTGGACATCTTGCTTCAAGGCGAGACGGTGGACGCGTTCAGCGCCGTGGTGCACAAAGACGCCGCCTACGCCTACGGGTTGTCCATGGTGGGCAAACTCAAGGACCTCATCGATCGCCAACAGTTTGAGGTGCCCATCCAGGCCGCCATCGGCTCGCGCATCATCGCCCGCGAGACCATCCGCGCCATCCGCAAAGACGTGCTCGCCAAGTGCTACGGCGGTGACATCTCCCGCAAACGCAAGCTCCTGGAGAAGCAAAAGGCGGGCAAGAAGCGCATGAAGAACATCGGCTCGGTGGAGGTGCCACCGGAGGCGTTCATTGCGGCGCTGAGCACGTCTGATGACGGCTCGGACAAGGGCAAGAAAAAGTAGTCATGGCCGGGCCCGCGGCCGCGATGTCAACGCGCGATGCCACGTCGCGCGACTTTGGTGTGTACGTCCACGTGCCATTCTGCGCAGTGCGGTGCGGGTATTGCGACTTCAACACCTACGCCGTGGGAGAGGTTCCCGGAGCCACCCCCGAGGGCTACGTTCAGGCGGCGCTCACGGAGATCGAGCTCGCTAGGCAGGCCATGGGTGAGGATGACCGCCGCGTCTCCACGGTGTTCTTTGGCGGCGGCACGCCCACCCTTCTCAACGCCGATGCCTTGGCCACCCTTCTCGCGCGGATCACCCACATCTGGGGCCTAGAGCCCGGGGCGGAAGTGACCACGGAAGCGAACCCAGATTCGGTGACCAAGGAGTCTTTGGCACTCCTGGCATCGGCCGGATTCACGCGAGTGAGTTTTGGGATGCAATCCGCGGTGCCTCACGTGTTGGCCACGTTGGAGCGCACGCATAACCCGCTCAACGTGGAGCGCGCCGTGCGCTGGGCGCGTGAGGCGGGCCTTGGTGTGAGCGTTGATCTGATTTACGGCACCCCGGGCGAGACTGAGGCGGATTGGCTTGAAAGCGTGGAAGCGGCCCTCAGTCTGGAGCCAGACCACGTCAGTGCCTATGCCTTGGTGATCGAGCCAGGTACGCGCATGGGGGCGCAACTGCGCAGAGGCGAGATCACGCCGGTGAACCCTGACCTGCAGGCCCGAATGTATGAACTGGCTGATGACGCCTTTGCAGCCGCAGGGTACCGCTGGTACGAAGTGAGCAACTGGGCAAAGACTCCCGCTGACCAGTGCCGTCACAACCTTGCGTACTGGTTGAGTCAAGACTGGTGGGGGATTGGCCCTGGTGCGCACTCGTACATAGGCGAAAGGCCCGGACCGGACGGCTCAGTGATGCCGGCGAGGCGTTGGTGGAACGTGAAGAACCCCCGCGCGTACGCGGAGAGGCTCGCGGCTGGCCTCAGCCCAGAGCAGGACGGCGAGGAGCTCTCAGCCCAGGAGCAGGCATTCGAGACTGTCATGCTGCGCCTGCGCCTCGCTGAAGGCTTGCCGGTGGGGCTGGTCACACGCCCTCAAGCGGCGGCCCCGCTCATCGCAGATGGTGTGCTGGAAGGTGCCGAGGCGTTGCGAGGCACCCTGAAACTCACACGACGCGGCCGGCTTCTCGCCGACCGCGCCGTGCGCGAACTCACTGCCTAGGAGTCACTACTTCACAAAGTTGATCACGGCAGGGATGCGGTAATACTCGCCCGCATTGGCTCGCACTCCAGCAATGATCGAGATCACAACGGCGTACACAAAGTAGGCGATCATGAGGGGGCCGGTGAGGATGAATCCTGCGCCAAAGAAGATCACGAACCCAATCAGGATTCCCGCAAAGCTCACCACGAGGAGGGTGAGTTGCAGGTTGAGGTTCTGCTTGGCGTGATAGTCGATGAGCACCGAGCGCTCGCGGAACACCAACCACACAATGAGGGGCACGAGGAACGCGAGCATGCCGCCTGACACAAACAGCGCCACGAGCGCGAGGATGTGCGTGAGCATCGCCCACATGCGGGCGTCCGATTCGAGCATGGGCTGGGGGGCCACAGGGGCCGGGACGCCGCTCGTCGCGGGGGGAGCTGTTACCGGAGGTGCAGGAGGCGGTGTGACCGGAGGCGCCGTGGGTGTTGCTGTTGACGATGCCGCGGGGGGAGCGGACTTAGCAGCCGGGGCGGCCTTAGTGGCTGAGGTTGCTTTCGCGGCTGGAGCGGCCTTGGCGGCGACCGTTTTCTTAGCCGAGGCAGGCTTGGACGAGGCAGGCTTGGACGATGCAGGCTTGGACACCGACGCATCGGTTGCCTTGCGCGCAGGGGTCTTGCGAGGGGTGGGGGCTTCTTCTGTCATACCTACACCATTGCAGAAACACTCAGGGCCCCGCATCCGCCAGGAGGTGGATTTGGGGCCCTGAGGCTGTCAGGGTAGAACCCTGAGGGAAACTACTTGATCAGGCGAACGCTGAACGGGTAGCGGTAGCTCTCGCCCTTGTTGGCCTTGATAGCGCCCTGGATGCCAAAGATAAGCAGGCAGATTGCCATGGCGGCGTACGTGAGGAAGCCGATGATCACGAACATCAAGATGTACGAGACGATGAACACGGCCACTGAAAGGATGCCAAAGTTCAGGGCTTCCTTAGCCTCAGAGTCCACGAACGAGCTCTTGTCCTTGCCGATCAGCCAGAAGATCAGCGGCGCGATCGCGGGGAAGATGATGTTGCCAGCGTGTGCCAGCGTCGCGTAGAGGCGAGCATCCGAGTCGCTCAACGGAGCCGGGGGGGTTGGGTTTTCAGTCATTCGTTTTCACCACTTTGAATTGGTATGGATAGGACGCGGGCGCTCCCCGTCTCGCAGACCGGAAGGCCTGGACACAGAAGTAAAGCGCCACGATGGGGACAACCCACTGCGCCAATGTACCGATAAAGCCCACTAAAGGCACGAAGATTCGCACCAAAGTTCCTACACCGAAGGCAAAAACGGCTGCTAGGGAGAAGTTCACGGCCTTGGCGGACTCTTCTGTGGCAAAGGCATCGTCCCTGCGGCGAGCCAACCAAATGAGAAATGGAATCACCGGGCCAAGCACTGCAGTCAGGTGTGCAGCTCCAGCCATGGTGGTGTCCGCGCCTTCGTAGGCTGAATACGTCATTGTGACCTCCGGGGTTCACGCTACAACCAAGGCCCCGCGTTAGGATTAGCACTCACACACGTTGAGTGCCAGCAGGAGGTGATGGTGAGCGAGGAACGTCGCCAGGCCGTACTGCGCGCCATCGTGGAGGATTACGTCTCCACCCACGAGCCCGTGGGTTCCAAAGCTCTGGCGGATCACCATCGCCTGGGGGTATCGCCCGCCACGATCCGCAACGACATGGCTGTCTTGGAAGAGGAGGGGCTCATTGCGCAGCCCCACACCTCGGCGGGCAGGATTCCCACGGACAAGGGCTACCGCTACTTCGTAGACACGCTTGCTGCGGCGTCTTTGCAGGAGCCGCACCGGCGCGCCATCTCCACGTTCCTGTCCGATGCCGTAGACCTCAACGATGTGGTGGAACGGTCTGTGAGGCTATTGAGCCAACTCACCCGGCAAGTGGCTGTGGTCCAGTACCCCTCGATTCGCGAAAGCGCCGTGCGCCGAGTCGAGCTAGTGCGCATGGGATTGGACCGCGCACTCGTGGTGGTGGTCTCGGCAGATGCCAGGGTGGAGCAAGCGACCATCGAGTTACCACCCTCGGTGAGTGACGAGGACTTTGAGCGCATCGCACGCGAAGCCAACGAGGCGGCGGCGGGGCTCACCCCTGCCGGGCTAGACACGACGTTGCGCGCATGGGCGGAACGCAAGCGCGATGTCAGCTGGGCGCACGATGTCGCTTCCGCAGTCAGTTCTGCGGCACGTGGCGGCACCGTAGAGCGAGTGGTGTTTGCCGGGACCGGGAATCTGTCACGTTCGGGCTCCGATTTGGAATCCGATGCCGTGGCCTCGGTACTCGATGCACTTGAGGAACAAGTGGTGCTCCTGCGTTTGTTGCATGAGATGGCCGCCGACGGTGAGATTGCAGTACGCATCGGTGCCGAAACTCAACATCAGGCGTTGTCCCGCACGTCGATTGTGGCCGCCGGATACGGCTCGGGATCCCAAGTGTCATTACTCGGAGCGTTAGGACCTACTCGCATGGATTACCCAGGCACCATGGCCGCTGTGCGCGCGGTCGCACGGTATTTGTCGCAGGTGGTGGATCGATGAAGGACTACTACGCCACTCTCGGCGTGCCCCGCACGGCCACCGATGCCGAGATCAAGAAGGCTTACCGCAAACTCGCGCGAGAACACCACCCCGATGTCGCGGGCGTCGAGGACGATGCCCAGTTCAAAGAGATTGCGGCGGCTTACGAAGTGCTTGGTAACGCAGAGAAGCGCGCTCAATACGACGCGGGGGTGGACCCACGCGCTCCAGGCGGCGGCGGGGGCGGTGCCCAAGGCTTTGGCTTTGAAGACATTTTTGAAACGTTCTTTGGCGGCGGCGGCGCCCAGCGACGCGGGCCGGCCTCCAGAGTGCAGCGAGGTGGAGACACCTTGGTGCACGCAGAACTCACTCTTGAAGAAGTCGTGTTCGGCGTGCAACGCACCGTCACCGTGGATCTCGCTGACGTGTGTGCCACGTGCCAGGGATCGTGCTGCGCACCAGGCACATCACCGGCCACCTGCCCTCAATGCAACGGCCAAGGATCCATCCAACGCGTAGCCAGGTCTTTGCTTGGACCCATCATGACCGCTTCCGTGTGCCCCGGTTGTGGCGGATACGGCACCATCATTTCCTCGCCATGCGCGGAGTGCAGTGGCCAGGGCCGCACCCATTCGCGTCACGAGGTTGCCGTAGACATCCCTGCCGGCGTAGAGACCGGGACCCGTATTCGCATGCAAGGTGCAGGCGACGCAGGCACGGCTGGCGGACCCAAGGGAGACATTTACGTCGAGATCCGCGAACGCCAAGACAAGGTGTTTGAGCGCCGTGGCGATGACTTGC
Organism: Actinomycetes bacterium; assembly: GCA_023428185.1. Classification (GTDB taxonomy): domain Bacteria; phylum Actinomycetota; class Actinomycetes; order Actinomycetales; family Demequinaceae; genus Demequina. Next base: position 3,778 of record JAEYYZ010000125.1, on the reverse strand, counting down.
ATTGCACGCTTGAACTGCCCATGACCTCCGCCGCGCTCGGCACGGTGGCCATAGTGGAAACCTTGGATGGACCCCAAGAAGTGGATGTTCGGCCCGGTGCGCAGTCGGGGTCCACCATCAAGCTGAAGGGCCTTGGCGTAGGCAAGCTTCAGCGAGCAGGCCGAGGTGACCTTTATGTGCACCTCGACGTACAGACACCCACTGAGCTTGACGACGAGCAACGCCGCCTTCTCATGGAACTGGCCACTTTGCGAGGCGATGAACTGCGCGAGGCCAGGCTTGCGCCCATCGGTGGTGGAGTGTTCGCCCGCCTGCGTGACGCGTTCATGGGGAGGTAACCGATGACCGCGCCCGTCTTTGTCCTCGCAGGAATCACCGCGGCCAAAGCCGGAGACGTGGTGACGCTCGAGGGTCAAGAGGCGCGCCACGCGGGAACCGTGCAACGGCGCGGGGTAGGCGAGGCCATCGAACTCATTGACGGCCGTGGGGTGCGTGCCCAAGGCGTCATTGTGGACGTCCGACCGGGCGCCGTGGATGTTCAAGTGGGAGCCATGGCGCACGACCATGACCCCACGGTGGTGCTCGTGCAAGCGCTCGCTAAAGGTGGGCGAGATGAACAAGCCGTCGAGGCGGCTACTGAACTGGGCGTCACCAAGGTGATCCCGTGGGCGGCCGAACGGAGCATCGTGCAATGGAAGGGTGCCAAGATCGACAAGGGCAGGGACAGCTGGATCTCCCTGGTCACGGCCGCGGCTAAGCAAAGTAGGCGCGCCCGCATTCCTGAGGTGGGCTCGCTCGTGAACACGCAGCGCCTTTCCGGATTGGTCGAGGGGGCGCTTAAGGGTGGCGCGCGCGTGCTCGTGCTTCACGAGGCGGCATCGGTGCCGCTCACCTCACTGACGTGGAGCGACGCTGAGCAACCGGTGTGGCTCGTAGTGGGTCCCGAAGGGGGGATCGCGGACAGTGAAGTTGCCGCGCTGAGCGCTGCGGGCGCTGAGGCTGTAGTGCTCGGCCCGCACGTTTTGCGGGCATCGTCTGCGGGTCCCGCCGCTATTGCCGCTCTCGCCGCCTGCCGAGGCACGTGGCAACCGGGCACTTCGTGACCGTACACGTATCCACAGCGCACAGGAGGGCACGCAAGCATGGGCCCGCCCGCTTAGGCTGGGCACATGAGTGATTGCCTCTTCTGCCGCATTATCGACGGCGAGATCCCAGGCGACTTTGTCCTCGTCAACGACGACGTCGTGGCTTTTAGGGACATTAACCCCAAGGCGCCCGTGCATGTCTTGGTGGTGCCGCGTTTGCACGTCGCCTCGGTTGCTGACCTGGCAGCTCAGGCGCCGCAGACCCTGGCGTCGATGGCTCAGGCTGCGCAACAGATCGCCGATGCCGAGTCGGGCGGGCAATTCAGGTGGGTCTTCAACACGGGAGAACTCGCGGGGCAGACCGTGTTCCACGTTCACGGCCATGTGATAGCCGGCGGCGAGTTGGGATGGGACCCGGCGTGAGTGTTTCCCGTGTGGTGACAGTGGACGATGCCTCCACCATGCTCGAACTCGCTGGCACCGGCGACGGAGTGTTGCGAGAACTAGAACGCGCATTCCCGGACGTGGACATCTTGGTGCGCGGCAATCAGATCTCACTCTCCGGTCCCGAGGCGACCGTTGCGGCCTGCGCCGCAGCGATCGAAGAATTGCGCGCGATGATCGCGGCGGGTTTGCCGCTCACGCCTGACTTGGCGCGAGAGGGCATCCGGATTCTGCGCGCTGGAAGCGGAATGGCCGCGGTGGGCGCCCCCGCGCAGGCCGGCGGCGCCGCTGGTGACCAACCCGTAGCGGTGCTGTCGCGGTCAATCTTGTCTTCCCGAGGGCGGACTATTAGGCCTCGCACCCAAGGCCAAGCGTCGTATGTTGCCGCTATTGAGCGCCACACCATTACGTTCGGCATCGGACCCGCCGGTACAGGCAAGACGTACCTTGCCATGGCCCAAGCGGTGGCGGCCCTCCAGGCCAAACGCGTCACGCGCATTGTGCTTACTCGCCCTGCCGTAGAAGCAGGTGAACGATTGGGATTCTTGCCCGGCACCTTGAGCGAAAAGATTGACCCGTATTTGCGGCCCCTCTACGACGCCCTTCACGACATGGTGGACCCGGAGTCGATCCCCAAGCTCATCGAGGCGGGCACTATTGAGGTGGCGCCGCTCGCATACATGCGCGGACGCACCCTCAACGACGCGTTCATCATCTTGGACGAGGCGCAAAACACCACGCGCGAGCAGATGAAGATGTTCCTCACCCGCTTGGGCTTTGGTTCCACCATGGTGGTCACGGGTGACATCACTCAAGTGGACTTGCCGGGAGGAATGACCTCGGGTTTGCGGGCCGCCCGCGACATTCTGCACGGCGTTGACGACATTGCCTTCTGCGAACTCACTGCGGAGGACGTGGTGCGCCACCGCCTGGTGAGTGACATCATCACCGCGTACGCACGCGCCGATGCCAAGGGTGCCCGGCGTCCGGCAGGGGAGCGCCAACAACGAAGGCTTCCTCAGCCCACCCAGGAGGCAACCGAATGATCGACGTCAACAACGAGACGGACGTACAGATCAACGAGATCGAATTCGCAGAACTCGCCACCTACGTGCTCAAGGAACTCCACATCGCCGAGGGCGCGGAACTGGCCATCATGTTCGTTGATGAGCAAGCCATGGAGCAGCTCCACATCCAGTGGATGGACGAACCAGGCCCCACGGACGTGTTGAGTTTTCCTATGGATGAGTTGCGGCCGGGCACTCCTGACAAGCCCACGCCGCCAGGATTATTGGGGGACATCGTGGTGTGCCCCACGGTGGCCGCTCGTCAAGCCGTGACTGCTGGCCACAGTGCAGAGGAAGAAATGCTCCTGCTCACCACTCACGGCATCTTGCACTTACTGGGCTACGACCATGCTGAACCTGAAGAAGAGAAGGAAATGTTCGACCTTCAGCGCAAGCTGCTCTTGACCTTCTTGGCCCAACGGGCGTAGCGCGTGGACCTGAGTGCCACTGTGGTGACCTGGCTGGTCACGTTTGCCGCCGTCGGCATCATTGCTGCGGCCGTAATGCACGCTGTGGTGGCCGCCTTTGAACAATTGCCCCACGCTCGCGAACGCGAGATGGCAACCGCGGTGCGTCCGGACGGCAAACCCACCGCTGCGGCAAGGCTTGCCCAAACTACGCATTACACGGAGAACTCTGCTTCCGTGATTTACGCGACTGCTGAGCCTCTTGCCGTGGTGTGCTGGACGTTCCTCGCTCTAGGCATTGGCGCCGCCCTGGAATGGCGCATGTGGGTCACGGCGGTGGTGGCGGTGGCGGTAGCTGGCTTCATTTCCGTGATGCTGATCAGGGCGCTCCCGCGTCAACTGGCCCGCACGTATCCGGAAGCCACAGTGCGGGCGGTAGCCCCGCTTGCCTGGGCGTTTGTCACACTCACCGCACCATTGAGACGCGTGGTGCCTGCTTTGCAAATGCCAGCGCTTGCCGAGGCAGAAGACTTGGTTGAGCGCGCTCAGGACGCGCTTGAGGTGGAAGACGCACAGTTGTTGCGCAGCGTGGTGACACTTGGCGACACGTTCACCAAAGAAGTGATGGTTCCTCGTACCGACATGGTCACGCTCCAGGCGGGCACTAGCGTGCGCAAGGCCATGTTGCTGTTCATGCGCTCCGGCTATTCCCGCGTCCCAGTCATTGGGGACGGCACCGACGACATCCGCGGCGTGCTGTATCTCAAGGACGCGG
>JAEYYZ010000009.1 GCA_023428185.1 Actinomycetes bacterium | reverse complement strand
CGGTCCACAACGCGGTGCCATCCCCGGGAAGCACGATGCCTGCGCCTCTGCGCATCCGGTCCACGATGGTCCAAGGGTGCTTGGAATTGCCTGTGAACGCTGGAATCTTGGACGGGCCGTACGTGTGGGCCGGTCTCACGATGGTGAAGGGCAGTGACCCAGCGCCCTCGCGCAACGCCTCTTCGCACGCGATCTTGTCGCGCGCATAGTGCCAATGCAGGTTTTCCAGTTCGGTGTCCTCGGTGAGCGGGCGAAGGCGCTCAAAGGTCTTGTAAGCGGCCGATGTCGCTACAAGCATGTACCGGCCGGCAACAGGGGTAAATGTCTCGATGTCTTCGCGCACATGCTCCGGCCTGAACGCTATGAACTGCACCACGGCGTCCCACTTTTCGCGCCTCAACCGCGCACCATGGAGGGCTTGCCGCAGTGCCGCGGCGTCCGTGGCGTCGGCGTGAATAGTCTTGACCCCGCCGGGTGAAGGCTTGGTGCCGCGCGTGATGATGGTGACTTCGTCGCCGCGTTCAAGGCACTCGTCAACGAATTCGCTGGAGATGAGACCGGTGCCGCCTACAACAAGGATGCGCATGGTCCGATGCTACGGGTGCGACGAAGGGGGGACGCTTTAGTAGACGGACCTCGCCAGCAGTGCCACGCGAATGGTGCCCCCTTTAGTGTCTTGCTCTGCAAGCTGCCTGAACCCCAAGCGCTCGTGGAATGCCACGGGTCCAGGATTGGGAGGGAACACGCTCACCTCTGTAGTGACTTCGTTGGCACCGCGCTCCCGGGCACGTTCAAATACTGACTCGTATAGCGCGCGCCCAATGCCAGTGCCCTTGGCCGAATCCGCCACCACCACCCTGTCGATGTACTGGTGGCGCACGCCGCGCTCTTCAAACCACCGGTAGTTCTCCGACTGGTACGGCTGCCTTTGGCCAAGGCTCAGCAAGAAAGCAATGATCTGTTTGTCTCTGTTGGTGGCCACGAGCGCTACGTCGCACATGCGGTACAACTCGGTGAGCTGATCCTCGTTGAGAATGGTGATGGCGGGATGGGCGCTGTTGTTGAGCACCGTGACAGCAGGGATGTCTGCTTCGCGCATCACGCGCATGCGAAGGTTTTGCACGTCCTCATTGTGCCGCTCGAATGTGTCGCGTGTGTGTCGAGTGCACTACCGGCAACGTGGTGTTGAGGCGTTAGGAAACTGTTCCGCAGCGCGCCGTGATGTAGTCGCCCACAGCACCCGCTGCAGCCGGCCCAAAATATACGGCTGCTTGGATGTCAGGGTCAGAGACGATTGTCGCCATGGACGTGGTGAACGCGCCTGTGTCGGTGGCCACGGCGGCCTGTTGAGCGACGGGCAATGAGTAGTCCTGGACAAATTGCGTATACGTGTCCCATGCGCCGATGACGGTGTCGCCTTCCACGTAGGTGCGGCCTTCCGTGAGGAACACCAGCATCTCTTCGTCGAGCACGGCAAGCTCGGCGCCCCAGGTGTTGACCGCAGTGACGTCGCCCGTCGAAATGGCGTCGTTGATGAGTTCAGTCATGCCCTCGGTTTGAGCCGTGATCTGGTCTGCCGTGTCCTTGGCGTCCGCCGCAAGCGCGCAAAACGGGTCATTGCTCGGGTCGATTGCCGGTTGCGCCTCGACGGTGGGCGCTGGTGTGGCCGATGCAGGGGCGTCGGGGGTGGCACTTGCCACCGGTGGGTCCGAGGGTGCGCATGCGGCGAGAAGAGGCAAGGCAAGCAGCGCGGCGGCCACGGAAGTTCGCTTCATGGCTCCATGGTGAGGCCCAAAGGCCCGGGACTTCAAACCGGTGACATCAATAATTGCGCTCATATCTCCACGACGAATCCGAGTGGGTGCGAGGTTGACGACGTCACCTCGTCGCGAACGCATGCATTGGCATGTATAGTTATGCACATGTCGATCTCGGTGGCGGTTGCAGGCGCCTCTGGCTACGTGGGCGGTGAGGTCTTGCGAGTGTTCTCGCAACACCCACACATCCACTTTGGCGCGCTCACCGCCAACGCTTCCGCTGGACAGACACTGGGCGAACACCAGCCTCACCTGATCTCCCTAGCGGACCGAGTCCTTGAGCCCACCACCGTGGACGCGCTAGCAGGGCACGACGTCGTGGTACTGGCATTGCCCCACGGCACGTCTGCCGAGATCGCCGCACAATTGCCCCCCGACACCGTGGTGATCGACTGCGGGGCGGACCACCGCCTTCACAGAGCCGACGCATGGGCTGAGTACTACGGCGGGAAGCACGCAGGCACGTGGCCCTATGGGATTCCTGAGCTCATCACCCCTGCAGGCAAGCAACGCTCAGCGCTCGCAGGTGCCAAGCGCATCGCCGCACCGGGCTGCAACGCCACTGCCGTGACGCTTGCGCTTCAACCAGGCGTGGCATCGGGCGTAGTAAAGACCTCCGACGTGGTGGCCACGCTAGCCGTGGGTTACTCCGGAGCAGGTAAAAAGCTCGCATTGCCGTTCCTCGCAGCGGAGGCTCTTGGCAATGCCGCGCCATACGCAGTGGGCGGCACCCACCGACACATCCCCGAGATCATCCAGAACCTTCAGGGTGCCGGGGCGGGAGAGGTGCGGCTCGCATTCACGCCGGTATTGGTCCCGATGTCTCGCGGCATTCTCGCCACGGTGAGCGCGCCGCTTGCTGACGGTGCTACGGCGCAGTCCGTGAGGCAAGCATGGGTGGATGCCTACGCCGACGAACCCTTTGTGCACGTGCTGCCCGAGGGGCAATGGCCCGCAACCGGACCCACCACCGGGGCTAACACTGCGTTGATTCAAGTTGCCGTGGACGCCAAGGCGGGCCGGGTAGTGGCCATCTGCGCGCTCGACAACCTCGTCAAGGGCACGGCCGGTGCCGCGCTCCAATCGCTCAACATTGCGCTGGGCCTGCCTGAGACCACGGGTCTCACCACGCTAGGAGTGTCCCCATGAGCGTCACGTACCCTGCAGGATTCCTCGCCTCCGGCGTAGCCGCTGGGCTCAAGTCGTCCGGCAAGCCCGATGTCTCCTTGGTAGTCAATCAAGGGCCTCACTTCACGGCCGCCGCCGTCTTCACTCAGAACAGGGTGTTCGCAGCCCCCGTGGCGTGGAGCAGGCAAGCCGTCTCAGACGGGCGTATCGACGCCGTGGTGCTCAACTCCGGCGGTGCGAATGCTGCCACCGGGGCACCAGGATTCCAGGACACTCACGCCACCGCAGAACATGTGGCGGAGGCACTGCGCACGCACGGCAAAGATGTTTCTCCCGCAGATGTAGCCGTGTGCTCCACGGGGCTCATTGGCTTGCGGTTGCCCATGGAGAGACTGCTCGCAGGGATTGATGCGGCCGCAAGCTCGCTCTCGCCCACAGGCGGGGACGACGCCGCACTCGCCATCATGACCACCGACTCGGTGCCCAAGACCGTGGCTCTCCAGGGCAAAGGCTGGAAAGTGGGAGGCATGGCCAAAGGTGCGGGCATGCTCGCTCCAGGAATGGCCACCATGTTGTGCGTCATCACCACGGACGCGGTGGTGGCTCCCGGTATGGCCCAGACGGCCCTCGAAGCGGCCGTGAAGCACACTCTCAACAGGTTGGATTCGGACGGCTGCATGTCCACCAACGACACTGTGGTGTTGTTGGCCTCCGGGGCATCCGGCGTTGAACCCTCACCCGGCGAATTGCGGGAGATTCTCACTCAGGCTTGCCACGAGATTGCCCAACAATTGCTCACCGATGCTGAAGGTGCCGCCCACGACATCGCC
>JAEYYZ010000196.1 GCA_023428185.1 Actinomycetes bacterium | reverse complement strand
TAGCCAAACGAGACTCCGATGGTGTAGATCATGATCGCCAATTGCGCGGGATCCACGACCATGGGGTTACCTGCCATGTCGGTCTGGCCTTGGTCGCTGAACGCGAAGGCAAAGCCGATGGAGGCCGCAAAGAACGCCACTAGGACAACTTCCATGAGGAGCAAGAGCCACCACATACGGGTGCTCAGCGTCTTGCGCCACTCCGAGGTGATGGACGCGATCATGCCGGCACCTCCGTGGCAGTGAGACGCAAGAAGACGTCTTCCAAGGATTCCCCGGCCGCCGAGAGTTCATGGACCTCCAGCCCGTCCGCAAACGCGGCAGAGCCTACGTCCGCTTTGCTCGCGCCCAGGATCACCGCCTCGGTAGGTGCGGGGAGGGTGCCTTGCTTGCTGAAACGCGATTTCACAAAGTCCTTGAGCCCTGCCTCATTGGGGCTTCGGAGTGTGACAGCTGAATGAACCATTGCGCTCAACTCGGTCAAGGTGGACTGATGGCGCAAGGTGCCACCCGCGATGATGACCACGTCGTCCACCGTTTGCTGAACCTCGGTCAGCAAGTGCGAACTCAGTAACACTGTCCCGCCCCTTCCCGCGAAATCACGCAAGAACTCGCGCAACCACTTGATGCCCGCTGGATCCAGCCCATTCGCGGATTCATCGAGCACCAACACCTGCGGGTCACCGAGGAGAGCTGTAGCCAGCCCCAAGCGCTGCCGCATACCTAAGGAATACCCACCCACTCGTCGGTTGGCCGCGTCCGTGAGACCCACTGCGGCGAGCACGGAGTCGCAGCGGGCATCGTCCGCACCGACGAGTGGTGCAAAGGTGCGCAAATGGTCCCGGCCGGTACGTCCGGGGTGAAAAGCGGCCTCAAGGTGAACACCGACGGTGCGGCCGGGTTGGTGCAGGCTCGTGTAGGGCGCGTTGCCGATGGAGGTTGAGCCAGCGGTGGGCCTCACCAAGCCCACTAGTGCGCGTAGCGTGGTGGACTTACCTGCCCCGTTGGGCCCTAGAAACCCGGTGACGCGTCCCGGTTCGGCAACAAAGCTCAGCCCGTCTACGGCAGTGACCGCGCCAAAGCGTTTGGTGAGGTCGTTGACTTCTATGGCAATTCCCTGGCTCACGGATTCTCCCTGTCGCTCGATATTCGACGCTACCAGCGCGGGAGATACACTGGCGGCACTATGGACAGCGATAGGCGTTGGCCTTGCTAGACCTGTGGTTATTGGTGGGGCTTGGAGTCATCCTCACTGTAGGCACGGCGCTCTTTGTCGCGGCCGAGTTCTCGCTCGTTGCCATTGACCCCTCTCACGTTGATGAGAACGCGCCAGGCGGTAAGCGCATTCGCCGCGGTGTCAAGACGCTTTCGACTCAACTCTCGGGTGCCCAACTAGGAATCACGCTCACCACGGTGCTGTTGGGCTTCACGGCTCAACCGGCTCTCACCGAGTTGTTGCGTATCCCGCTCGAAACCAGCCCCTTGAGCCGAGCCATGGTGGGCACGGCGGCCGGAGTGCTGTCACTCGTGCTGGTGAATTCCTTCTCCATGATCATCGGCGAACTGGTGCCCAAGAACGCTGCCATTGCCAATCCCATGGGTACCGCAAGAGCAGTGACGCCGTTCATGTTGGGGTTCACTGCGTTGCTTAGGCCCCTTATCTCGGCTCTCAATGGAGCGGCCAACGCGATCCTGCGCCTGATGGGCATCGAGGCGCGTGAAGAACTCGCCGGCGGTCGGTCCCGTCAAGAGTTGGCGGCGCTGGTACGACGCTCGGCTGAGGCAGGCACGCTTGCGCCTTCGACGGCCTTGTTGCTCAAGAACACCATCGACCTGGATGACCTCACCGCCATTGACGTCATGACGGATCGCACCCGTATGGCGACGGTCCCGGTAGATGCCACGGCCGCCGACGTGCTGGCGCTAGCCCGTGGCACGGGCCATTCGCGTTTCCCAGTGTTAGGGGATGGGCCCGATGACGTGGTGGGCTTGGTGCACTTGCGTCAAGTGATTGCTGTGCCGGTGCTTGAGCGGGACGTGACGCCTGTCCGCAAGCTCATGGTGGATGCGCCGCGCATTCCGGAGACGATGCAAATGCGGCCACTGTTGCTGGAGTTGCGAGACCTGGGTTACCAGTGCGCCATCGTGGTGGACGAGTACGGCGGCACTGCGGGCTTGGTGACGCTGGAAGACGTCGTAGAAGAACTCGTGGGTGACGTCGCCGACGAACACGATCGCCGCCGCGCGTCCACCTTTAGGACGGCCGGTGGGGCGTGGATCCTGCCGGGCCTCTTGCGACCAGACGAGATCCTTGAGATCACTCAGATCGCCATTCCCGAATCCCCGTCTTACGACACGGTGGGTGGGTGTGTCATGGCGCGCTTGGGCCGCGTTGCCCAGGTAGGTGACACGGTCTCGGAGGACCACGTCGCCATCACGGTTGAACGCATGGACGGAAGGCGTATCGACCGAGTCCGGGTGGAAACCGTAGCTCCGGAGGTGGAGCAATGAGCGTGGGACTCATCCTGGGAATTGCGGGCTTGCTGTTGGTGAATGCGTTCTTTGTGGGTGCGGAGTTTGCGGTGATTTCAGCCCGCAGGTCGTCAATTGAGCCGCGTGCGGAAGCGGGTTCTCGAGCGGCCAAGACGGTGTTGTGGGCTATGGAGAATGTGTCTCTCATGCTTGCCACGGCGCAATTGGGCATCACCGTGTGCTCGGTTTCCCTCGGTGTGGTGGCGGAGCCTGCCATCGCTCACGCGCTTGAAGGGCCTTTCCATGAGTGGGGTCTGCCTGTGGGCGCTGCTCACGTGGTCGCTGTCATCGTCGCGTTGATCATTGTGGTGGGACTTCACG
>JAEYYZ010000193.1 GCA_023428185.1 Actinomycetes bacterium | reverse complement strand
GCACAGGCACATTCACGCGAACTCCTCATAACACCTGGACGAGAGTCTCCAGTATGCCCGTGTGGCTGGCCTTGGCGGAGACCGCCGTGGGTCGCAGGTCAGCGCGGATGGCGGCGGTAGCAGTGGTGTGGCCAATAGCGATGATCGCGGTGCCTGCCGCCACGTGGAGGTCTCCAAGGTCTCGCCGCACCTTCTGGGCCACGGAGGCGGACGTCAGGACGATGGCATCAAAGTCACCTTGAGCCAGCCGCTGGCGAGTACGCGCGTCGATGCCCGGTCCGTCCACTGTGCGGTACGCCTCCACCACGTCCACTTCCCAACCTTTACGCACCAGGCCCTTCTCCAGTACCGCGGGCGCAAGATTGCCCACCGGAGCCAAGACGCGCCCCGTGCCGGTGGGGAACTCGGCAACCAAACCTGTGGCGTCGGCGCGCTCCGGAGTGAGATGCACAGTGAGGCCCACTTCTGAGCAGGCACGCGTGGTGGCAGCGCCTACTGTGGCCACCTTGGCATGGCCCTGTGCGAGGCTACCGCCCCACTCCAGCGCCACTGCGGCAAGCGCCTGCACCGCGTTGCGGCTCGTCACGGCGAGCCAGTGATACTCCCCCGCCGCCCACCGCTGGGTGGCTTCCCGCAGTGCGGCCGGATTCTCCGGAGGCTCTATGGCAATGCACTCCGCTTCCACCACGTGCGCACCAAGCCCGCGCACCATGTGCGCCAAGTCCCTGCGGTGCTTGGTGACAGGGACCAGGATGGTCCTGCCCTCCAGTGGCAGTTTCACGTGCCGCTCGCCGCCATCAGGCGTTGAGCTCCGCGGCCCAGCAACGAGTGGGCCACGCTCCTGCCCACGGCCGCCGCGTGACCCACCGGTCCTGAACCGTATTCGTTGAGCGCGAGGGACCCCGAGCCATCGATGACACGGCCGTGCACCCACACCTTGCCGTCATGGCATGTCGCATGGATGCCTACAGGCGCGGCGCAACCCGCCTGCAGAATGTCCAAAGCGGCCCGCTCGGCGGTGACACACGCCCGTGACGCGGCATCGTCAAGAGACGCAACCAGCGACTGCACGGCGGCGGGGGCATCGGCGCGAATCTCGATCGCCAACGCGCCTTGACCCGGCGCGGGGACCATGGTGTCCACCTCGAAGATCTCGTCGGCCTCACCTTCGCGACTCAAGCGGGTGAGCCCTGCGAGAGCCAGGACCACGGCGTCGAACTCCACTCCCACTCGGGAGAGCCGCGTGTCGACATTGCCGCGAATATCGGTGACGTCAAGGTCTGGTCGCAGAGAGCGCACTTGGGCTTGCCTTCGAGGAGACGAGGTCCCCACTCGCGCGCCGCCATGCAGTTGCGCCAAGGTGAGGCCGCCTGCGCACAACGCGTCTCTGGGATCTTCGCGGGTCACGATTGCTGCCAAGTTCAGACCCTCGGCTGGAGCCACGGGCATGTCCTTGAGTGAATGCACAATGAGGTCGCATTCGTCGGCAAGGAGCGACTCACGCAATGCGGTGACAAACACGCCGACGTCGCTTAGGCCAACGAGCGAACCCCTGGAGAGGTCGCCGTGGGTGACTATTTCTACATACTCAACGCCTAGCCCGCCGCCAGCCTCTGCCACCAACGCATCGCCCACGAGCGCGCTCTGTGTGCGCGCCAACAGTGAGGCTCTGGTACCGATGCGCAAGGTCACGCGCCTATGGTCCCACGGCAGGGGCCGCTGTCACACTGCCTGCGGTTACCTCTTGCGAGCACTCCACACCGCAATGCCCGTCGCACTGGCAATGGCCGTCGCTAAGGCCACCCACAACCACCATGGCACGCCGCCTGATTGCTCGGGCATGGGCACCGTGGTGGGTGTGGGCGGAGGCGATGCGGGAGCCGACGCAGTGGCCGGGTCTGAAGCATCGGGCGTGGGTGAAGAGGGCGCGGACACTGCCGGTTGCAGCGCTGAGGGTGCCACCTCGAATGTCAACACCCCTTCAATGGGATGGCCGTCTGCGGAAACCACACGCCATGTCACGGTGGTGGGCCCAGGGGGCAAGTCGGCAAGCTCTGCCGCCACCACATGCGGCTCCGGGTAACCCGGGGTCAGTTCGGAGACTTGGCCGGTTGCGTCGGTGAGTGTCAGCGTGGTGCCCAACTGGAGAAGTTCCTCATTGAACGTGAGAACTACCTCGTGCGGCGCCACTACGGTGGCACCCTCTTCAGGCTCCGCGCCTGTCAATTGGCTGTGCGCACCAGCAGGCGCACCCACCCAAGCGATCGCCACGAGCGTGGTAAAGAGCCCAGCAACCGCGCGCACCACACTTTGACGAGTCAACGACACCCGGCCAGTATCCACCACCACCGCCGGGACCCTGACCCGGCCAAGAATTCACGTCTTCGCAACAAGACATTCACGCGCCGGTAGCCGTGCGCCGCGCGCCACCGCGCCCAGGTTCGCCACAATGGAGCCATGAAGGTTGCGTTGGTAGCCGAGTCGTTCTTGCCTCATTCCAATGGGGTGACCAACTCGTTGCTACGCATCATCGACTTCCTCGCCAACCGCGGTGATGAAGCGATGGTCATTGCGCCCGAGTCTCGCGGCTCCGAAGGACCGGTGCGCTACGGCATAGCCTCCATCACCCGTTTGCCTGCAATGGGTTGGCCCGGGTATGGCGATGTCAGGGTGGCACTGAGTGGCGTGGGCAAGATTTCACGCACGCTCGAGGAGTACGGCCCGGACGTGGTTCACCTCGCGTCACCCATGACGTTGGGTTGGACAGCGGTGAGAGCCGCCAACGAATTGGACTTACCGTGCGTCGCTGTCTACCAAACAGAAGTGCCCTCGTACGCTCCCCGCTACAACATGGCGTGGGGGGAAGGGATTCTGTGGGACCGCGTGCGCAGCATCCATCAACGGGCGGACCTCACGTTGGCGCCCTCCACGCACGCGTTGCGCCAATTGGAGCAACTCGACGTGCCTCGGTTGCGTTTGTGGCAACGGGGTGTGGACGCTGAGCGCTTCTCACCATCCCGTGCCGATGCCACCCTCAAGCAGCAGTGGGCACCTCACGGCGAGGTGGTAGTGGGTTACGTGGGCAGGCTCGCACACGAGAAACGAGTGGAGGACTTGGCAGCCCTTGCCGGCCTCCCTAGGCTGCGCGTGGTGGTTGTGGGTGATGGACCCTCCCGTGACACGTTGGAGCAAGCACTGCCGGATGCGATCTTCACCGGGTTCTTACAGGGCGATGACCTGGCAAGGGCTTACGCCTCCTTTGACATTTTTGTGCATTGTGGCGACCTAGAAACGTTTGGCCAGACCATCCAAGAGGCCATGGCATCGGGAGTGCCCGTGGTGGCTCCTCGCCGTGGCGGGCCCGTGGACTTGGTGGAAGAAGGCGTGACGGGTTTGTTGTACGAACCGGGCGACCCGCAAGCGATGGCTCGAGCCGTGGGTGCGTTGAGCGTGGATGAGGCCACGCGGCAACGGATGGCGGTGGCTGCTAGGACTGCGGTCGAGGGGCGCACGTGGGACAAGGTGTGCGCGGACCTCATTGAGTACTACCACGAGGCTATCGGTGAGCGTCAGAATCGGCCCGTGGCGAGGCTTGCGTGAGGATCGCGCATATTGCGAATTTCTATGGGCCCACGTCCGGAGGCTTGCGTACCGCCATGCACGCACTGGCGAGGGGTTACCTCTCTGCCGGGCATGAGGTGTTGCTCGTGGTGCCGGGCGATGCGGACCGAGACGAACTCACCCCGCACGGGAGGCGCATCACCGTGCGCTCTCCCCGCCTTCCCTTCTCCGGTGGCTACCGTGTCATCACCCGCACTCGAGCGGTGAGGCGTATTGTGGCTGATTTTGCACCGGACGTGTTGGAGGTTTCGGACCGAACCACGCTGCGAAATGTGGGCAAGTGGGCTCGGCTTCGCGGCATTCCCTCAGTGTTCTTTGCCCACGAACGCGCGGATGGAGTACTGCGCGCCAACATGCCGGCGTGGCTGGCGCACGTGCTCCCTGTGACGCGCCTCGCCGACTGGCACAACACAGGCACGCACCGACGTTTCAGCACCGTGGTGTGCACCACCGACTTTGCGGCGGCCGAGTTCCGGCGGGCCGGTCTCGAGACGGCTTTGGTGCCGCTGGGCGTGGATCTCGAGGCGTTCCATCCCTCGCGCTACTCGCAGGAACTGCGCGAAGAGTATGCGCCGGAGGGCACGCCGCTCTTGCTCATGGCCTCACGCTTGAGCGGCGAGAAGCGCCCGCAACTGGCCATAGATGCCGTGCGCGAACTCGCCGCGCGCGGGGTGGAGGTCCGTATGATGAGCGCGGGCACCGGCGCCATTGCTGCGGCGATGGAGCAACGTGCGCGTGGCTTGCCCATCACCTTCTTGGGTTTCATGTCAGACCGCGAACGCTTTGCCTCTCTGCTCGCGAGTGCGGACGTGGTGATTGCCCCGGGCCCCATCGAGACTTTCGGCTTGGCCGCTCTCGAGGCCCTCGCCTCGGGCACACCCGTGGTAGTCAACGCGGCATCGGCGCTACCGGAAGTAGTGGGTCACGCGGGAGTGGCCGCGGAGGCCACGCCCCAGGCTTTTGCCGACGCCGTGCAACAGGTTTTGGCGTGGGATCCCGCCGAACGTCGCCAGCGGGCGCGCGAGCGCGCTGAAACCATGCCCTGGGACGAGACCGTGAAGCGCATGCTCGCGCTCCACGAGTCTCATCTCGTAGCGACTGGTCGCTAGACCAGCCAGGAGTTGTTCTTCACCACTCCAAGTGAGCGCCACCAGTTGCCCAGGCCGATGGATTGCCGCCTCAGTTCTACATAGACGATGCCGATGGCAGCGAGGCTGTAGATGATGTGGTCGTCAAGGAACGGGTTGGTGGTGTTGCCACCGGCACCGGGCCACGCGTGCGACACGTACATCATGAGCAACAGAGCCGTACCGGCCCAGGCACCGATCTTGGTGCCAATGCCCAGCATGAGCGCCAACCCCACTCCCAGGAGCCCCAGCATGAACAACCAGTCGGTCCAGCGCTGGTCGCCAAGCGAGATGAAGAAGTCCGCCAGGGGGCCGCTAGAGGAACCCAAGTAGCCCTTGGTAATGGCGCCGCCCGAAAGCCATGCGCGTTCGCACATGAACTCCACCGAGTTGTCTTCCTGGCGGCAGGTACTGAAGCCCAGGCCAATGAGCTTGTCGAGGAAGGCCCACAAGAAAACAAAGCCAATCGCAATGCGCGTGAGGCTCAGAAATCGCCAGCCCATCTTCGACTCGGTGGCGCTCGCGTCAACATGTACTTCTGCCATGAATACTCTCCTTTGAGTTGATCATGAGGGGCCGCACCGGCCTCAATCACACGGTATCCAAGGTGCGCCCAGTTTGCTGGGTGAACCGCGCACGCAAAAGACAACGGGGCCAACGCGATTTCTCACGTTGGCCCCGCCCTTGAGGAGGGTCTAGATCAGCCAGGGGTTCTTCTGAACCACTGACAGCGAGCGCCACCAGTTGCCCAGGCCAATGGATTGGCGTTGGAGTTCTACATACACGATGCCAATGGCAGCGAGGCTGTAGATGATGTGGTCGTCAAGGAACGGGTTGGTGGCATTGCCACCAGTGCCGGGCCATGCGTGCGACACGTACATCATGATCAACAGTGCGGTACCGGCCCACGCGCCGATCTTGGTGCCAATGCCCAGCATCAATGCGAGACCAACGCCCAGCAGGCCGAGCATGAAGAACCAGTCGGTCCAGCGCTGGTCGCCCAGCGAGATGAAGAGGTCGTCGAGGGGGCCTGTGGACGAGCCGAGGTAGCCCTTGGTGATGGCGCCTCCAGAAAGCCATGCCTTCTCACAGAGGACGTCGACCACGTTGGTCTCCTTGTCGCGGCAGGTGCTGAAACCCAGACCAATGAGCTTGTCGAGGAAAGCCCACAAGAAGATGAAGCCGATCGCGATGCGCGTGAGGCTGAGGAAACGGAAACCGAGCTTGCTACCTGCGGCCGGCGAGGTGGTCTCGACTTCGGCGGCGTTTGTTGCCTTTGCCATGGAACTCTCCCTTGAAGTTGCGGTCTGGCTTGTGGCCTTTGACCTCACGCCCTTTGACGTGTTACCCCGACGCTATTGCCCCCTTGAGGTCCTGGCCCGGGACCCTGGTCCCGGGACGGGACTAGTCCCTGACGGATGTCCCAGAAGCCTTGGGAATGGAAGTCCACCGGACCCGGTTAGGCTTCCGTGAGGGGTGGGGTCACCCACGAACCGGAGGATGTGTGGACCACGTAGCGGTGCGTCGCGCCCGAATAGCTGTCACGTTGCTTTTTCTGACCAACGGCATGGGTTTTGCGAACATCGTGCCTCGTTACCCCGAGATTCGCGACAACCTTGGCTTGAGCTATAGCGCCTTCGGTGTGGCCGTGGCTGCTTCCGCCTTGGGTGCCTTGATGCTCGGCTTGGCGGCCGCTCCCCTGGTACGCCGCTACACCTCCGCGCGAGTGGCGCTTGTCTCGATGCTTTCCATGGCCCTCGTGGGCGTCGCTGTGGGCATTGCCCCCTCCGGCGTGTTGCTTGCCGTGGCGTTCTTTGCGATGGGTGCCCTTGATGCGGTGGCTGACGTGGCCCAGAACGCGCACGGATTGCGGGTTCAACGCGCGCACGGCAAATCCCTGCTCAACGGATTCCACGCCATGTGGAGCGTGGGCGCCGTGCTTGGTGGGCTCATGGGCGCTGCGGCGGCAGGTTTGCGGATCCCAGTGGTTGTTCACCTCTCAGTGGCCGCCTCTATCGTCATCGTTACCAATGTGGTGGCGCACAGGATGGTCTTGCGTGGCCCTGACCAGGTGGAGGATGACGCAGGCGCCGATGCCATAGAGGTGAAGCGCGGATTCCGTCACGTCCCGGGACGCTCGTGGGCTTTGCTCAGCGCGTTTGGCCTGATCGCCATCTTTGGAGTGTGGGTGGAGGACGCGGGCTTCACGTGGGCCGCGAGTTACTTGCGCGACGAGCTTGGCGCTGGCCCTTCGCTTGCGGCCATGGGCTTTGTGGCTCTCATGGCGTTCCACTTCATTGGACGGGTCACAGGAGACAGACTCATCGATCGCTTTGGCCAGCGTGCAGTGGTCCGCACGGGGGGTCTCATCACTGCGGTGGGTATGGGTATGGCTCTGCTGTTCCCGAGCATCCCCATGGTCATTGCAGGCTTCGCACTTGCAGGCCTCGGAGCAGCCACTACGGTTCCCGTGGCGATGCACGCTGCGGATGAACTGCCCGGGTTCA
>JAEYYZ010000106.1 GCA_023428185.1 Actinomycetes bacterium | reverse complement strand
GACACCGTACGGATGATCAGCAGAAAGTTCTCCGGCAACTGGAACGGCAACGTGAACAGCACATCGCTGAACTCCATGGCGAAGTCGTGGAACTCGCGCGGGTCCAGCTCGCGAAGCTCGGCAAACCCCATGCCGCCAAACCTGGCAAATACCTGGGTCATCACATGCTCGAGCTCGGTGGTGTCCACGCTCGGCAGCAGCACTCCGGCGGCCTTCATGGCGGCCACCATGCCCTTACCGTCACGCCCTGCCGCGGCAATAATGAGCTGCCGCAACGTGGACCGCAGCACCGGCGGGACCTCGCCCATCATCCCAAAGTCAATGAAGGTCAGGGTCCAGTCCACACCTTCGCCGACGCCCCGGTCACCCCCCGCTCCCGCCTCGCCCAACCCTGCCTCGCCCAACCCCGCCTTACGCACCCCAGGCATCGGCGTGATGAACAGATTCCCGGGGTGAGGGTCGGCGTGGAAGAAGCCGTGCTCAAACAGTTGGTCAAACATGACCTCCGCGAACGCTTGCGCCACATCGCGAGGCTCAATCCCGGCGGCCCGCAAGCCATCGACATCGGTGATCTTGATCGCGGTGACGTCTTCAAGCGTGAGCACCCGCCGCGTGGTCCGCTCCCACACCACGGCGGGCACGCGCACACGCGCATTCCCGGCAAAGTTCTCCGCAAAGCGCTCAGAGTTCACGGCCTCTTGCACGTAATCGATCTCTTGCAGGCTGGTCTCGGCAAACTCGCCAATGAGCGCAGGCATGTTGACGCGCGTGTACACCAGGCGCACGCGGCTCAGCCAGTCGCCCACCTTGCGCAGCGCAGCAAGGTCCACCGCCACAATCTCTTCAATGCCGGGGCGCTGCACCTTAATGATGACGTCGCTATACCCGGCTTCCTCGGCATCGTGCGCACCAAGGCGCGCCCGGTAGGCCTGACCAAGCGACGCCGCCGCCACCGGCTCCGGGTCAATCTCTGCGTACACCTGCGCCAACGGCACGCCCAACTCGCGCTCCGCCAACTCGCGGATCGCGTCAAAGCCCACCGCCGGTACCTCGTCTTGAAGGCCCTCCAGCTCGCGCGTGAACTCAGGCGGCAACACGTCAAGCCGAGACGAAAGGTACTGCCCCAGCTTGATCATCAAGCCGCCAAGCTCCACCGCCAACATCCGGTACTTGCGCGCAAACTTCTGTAACCGCCGGGCGCGAGTACGGTCAGAGATCTTCCCCAGCCCGATGCTCGGGAGCACAATTTCGTACCACCAGGCCGGGATGAGTTGGCGCAGGGCAAAGCGCAAGATGCGCCGGTAGCGCGCGTTGCCGCGCATGGCGCGGCGGCGAGGCCCGCCTGCTAGTGCGGTGCCGCGCTCCACTCGCGTGTTGCCGCGGTCAGCCTGGGGCATCGGGTCTCCTAAGGCTCGGCGCGGAGCCGATGCCCGGGTTTGAGCGTGGGTTGAGCGTGAAAGAGACGCTGCGGGCGGGGGATCAGTCTTGCGCGAGGATCGTGTAAATCCTACGTCGCGCGTCGGCGAGCACCTCGATGGTCTGCTCCTGCTGGGCGGCGGTGCCAGTGCGGACCACATTGCTGACCGCTTGCGCAAGGTCAAAGCCTGCCTTGGAGACGGCGCTGAAACCCGACGTGTCCCGCGCAGCTTGACCAGCCCACGGCGCCTTGGCCTCGGCGGCAACCTCGCGGCCCGCATCGGTGAGGACGTATACCTTGCGGTCGTTGGCGGTCTCCGCCGTCACCAAACCCTCATCCGCGAGCAGCTGCAGCGTGGGGTACACGGAACCCGCGCTGGGCTTCCATGCGCCCTCGGTGCGCTCCTCGATCTGGCGAATGATCTGGTAGCCGTGCATCGGCTCCTCGGCGAGCAACACCAAAATGGCCGAGCGCACGTCGCCCTTGCCCATGCGGGTGCCCACCTTGTACTCGACCTTGTTGCGCAGGTCCTCCATGGCGGCCCACGCCGCGTCCATGCTGAAATCAGGGGAGAACGGGTTGGCGTTCTTGTGATGTGAGTTCATGATTGCCTCCATTGCCATATGTCGCTCGCATAGGTCGTTATCATTCCGAACGACTGCCAGCGATATATCGCTATTTTGGCACGATGCCGGGGCTGGGGCAAGTGGAAAGGCGCTGACAGAGCCGGTGCGCCACCTGCGCCGTCGCGCTACTTGAGCGGAGGCGTGGGCGGCGGGGGATAGTGGGCGGCATCGGCGGCATCGGCGGTGTCAGCGGCATCGGCGGTAGCAGCGGCATCGGCAACATCGCCTGCTCCGCCGGCGCCAGCATCGTCCCCAGCATCGGCCCCGACGCCACCAGCCACAACTGCGGCCCCGACGCCACCCGCCCCACCCCGTGCCCACGGCAAGGGCCGCGCGCCGTTGACCCTGGCATCGAGCCACCACAGGCCCAGCACAACGCTTAGCCCCAGGGTCAGCCAGAATGCCAGCCCATTGCGGTGCGTGTACACCCACCGCACATCCGCCTCGCTGAGTAGCGCAATCACCGTCACCAC
>JAEYYZ010000065.1 GCA_023428185.1 Actinomycetes bacterium | reverse complement strand
GGATCCAAGGTGTCAGACAAGCTTGGCGTGATCGCCAACCTCTTGACCAAGGCAGACCGCCTGCTCATTGGTGGTGGCATGGTGTTCACCTTCCTCAAGGCCAAGGGTTACGAAGTAGGAAAGTCCCTGCTTGAAGAAGACCAACTCGACACCGTCAAGGGTTACCTCGCCACCGCTGAAGAAAGCGGCGTCGAGATTGTGTTGCCCACTGACATCGTGGCAGCCGCAGCGTTTGCCGCCGATGCTGACCACAGCGTCGTGCCGGCGGACGAAATCCCTGCAGACCGCTTGGGCTTGGACATCGGCCCCGACTCCGCGGCACTTTTTGCCTCCAAGATCGCCGATGCCAAGACCATCGTGTGGAACGGCCCCATGGGTGTGTTCGAGTTCGATGCCTTTGCAGGCGGCACCCGCGCTGTGGCTCAGGCCATGATGGACAGCGACGGATTCTCGGTGGTGGGTGGAGGCGACTCCGCAGCCGCTGTGCGTTTGCTGGGCTTTGATGAGGCTGGCTTTGGTCACATTTCCACGGGTGGCGGCGCGTCGCTCGAACTACTTGAAGGCAAGGTCCTCCCCGGCCTGGCCGTGCTGGAGGGCTAAACCATGGCACGTACCCCGCTCATTGCAGGCAACTGGAAGCTCAACCTTGACCACCTGGAGGCCACGCACGGCGTTCAGAAGCTCGCATGGTTGCTCCAGGACGCCAAGCACGACTTTGAGGCCGTAGAGGTTGCCGTGTTGCCCTCGTTCACGTCTTTGCGTTCCGTCCAGACTTTGCTCGATGCGGACAAGATCGCTGTGAAGTTGGGTGCTCAAGACATCTCCGCACACGAGTCCGGCGCGTACACGGGCGAGGTCTCAGGAAGTCAACTTGCCAAACTCAACGTGACCTACGTGGCCGTGGGCCACTCTGAGCGTCGCGAGTACCACGGTGAGTCCGATGCTGTGGTGAACGCCAAGACCAAGGCCGCCTTCGCTGCGGGCATCGTTCCCATTGTGTGTGTGGGTGAAGGCCTGGACATCCGCAAGGCGGGCGACCAAGTCTCCTACACGCTTGCTCAGGTGGACGGTGCACTGGAGGGTCTTCCGGCTGACAAGGCCAAAGACGTAGTGATCGCCTACGAGCCCGTGTGGGCCATTGGCACGGGTGAAGTTGCCACCCCTGCCGACGCTCAAGAAGTGTGCGGCGCCATCCGCGCCCGCATTGCCGAGCTCTACACCCAGGAACTCGCTGACGGCGTCCGCGTGTTGTACGGCGGCTCGGTGAAGTCGGGCAACATCGCATCGATCATGGCCGAGACTGACGTGGACGGCGCTCTCGTTGGCGGTGCGAGCTTGGACCCCGAGGAGTTCTCCAAGATCGCCCGATTCCAGTCGCACGTCATCGGATAGTCCAGGAGGTGCCGCACTGCGTGCGGCGTCGCGTATCCTGGTAGCCACGTTCATACGTCAGGGAGTGCTGTGGAAGTTCTGTCAACCGGTTTGTGGATCACTTTGGTGCTGACCAGCGTGATTCTCATTGGTCTCGTACTCATCCATCGTGGTCGCGGTGGAGGCATCACTGACATGTTTGGTGGCGGTATTGCGTCTGGAATCCAGTCGTCGGCCGTTGGTGAACGCAATCTCACTCGAATCACGTGGGGCGTCGCGACGCTGTGGGGGATGGTCATCGTCCTTCTTGGCCTCATCGCGCGTTTCGCATCGTAGGGCAAGGAAGCCCAGGCTAGGGGGCAGGGAATGGCAGGCGGAAACGCCATCCGCGGTTCGCGCGTAGGCGCGGGTCCGTTGGGTGAAGCAGAACGCGGTGAAAGTGCACCGCGCGAAATCTTCTCGTACTACTGCGTCAACGGGCACGTGACTAGCCCGTCATTCGCGATCTCTGAAGACCGTGAGATCCCGGCGGAATGGGATTGCCCCCGTTGCGGTCTCCCCGCGGGTTTGGACCCGGACAACCCGCCCGAGCCCATCCGCAATGAGCCGTACAAGACGCACCTCGCGTACGTCAAGGAGCGCCGCACTCAGCCTGAGGGTGAAGCTTTGCTCGAAGAGGCGCTCGAGGCGCTGCGGGCTCGTCGCTCATACGTCGCCGCGGAATAGCGGGGCGCCAAGCAAGGTTGACGCCCGTAGAGGCGTTGACAGCAAGTGCGCGCCCGTAGTCGACGAGGAGACCCTGTGAAGATCGAGATCGAATACTGCGTGCCGTGCGGCTACTTGCCCAAAGCCGTCGAAGCTCAGGTGCGACTCCTCGAGGAGTTCGGAAACCGCGTGGACTCTGTGAGCCTCAAGACGGGCCGTGCAGGAGTCTTCACCTTCCGTGCGGACGGAGAGGTGATTTACACCAAACCTGACCTCTTCAACATCGAAGCCATTGTGCGTGCTATCGCGGACCGACTACCCGCACCCGAGCATGTTCAAGCAGAGGGCAGGGACTTGCTGATGGGCAAGAAGCACTAAGCGCCACGTCGCCTGCCGCGTCTCGTGAGGAAATCCTGCTCGCGTGTCGCTCTCGAGATGGCTCCACCGAGGAACTCCAGGTCTGATGGGTGGTTGGACACGTCACACGGCTGGACTTCCTCAGGGGCACTGCGCGCACGCCGACGCGCGAGGTGAAGTTCCTCAGGAGCACTGCGCGCACGCCGACGCGCGAGGTGAAGTTCCTCAATCAGACTTGGGTCGACGCCGCGGCGTCGATGAGCCAAAGAGTGGCGTCGGTGCCACCGATAGCGGCGGCCGGGAGTGTGGAACCCTGTCTCAAAGCGTCGGCCACTGCAGGTGCCTTCTCTGCGCCAGTTGCCACGATCCACACCTGCCTGGCGTGGTTGATGGTCGATAGCGTCATGGTGACCCGCTCTGAAGGTGGCTTGGGGGAGTCGACTACCGGCAACGCACGCGGCGCTGTGACATCGAATTCAACCCGATGCGTCGGGATGTCGGCACGTCCCGGGAACAGACTTGCCACGTGTCCGTCGGGGCCCATTCCAAAGAGTGCAACGTCCCATTGCGGATCTCCGTAGTGCCCAAGGAGTGCCTCATACGCGGTTGCTGCATCGGCCGCTGTCTCGAACTGGTCCGAGGCGCCCATGCGGTGAATGTTCTCTTCAGGCAAAGGCACGTGACGTAGCAAGGCGTCCTGGGCCTGACCCTCGTTGCGATCGGCGTGACCTGTAGGCACAAAGCGTTCATCACCCCACCACACGTGGACACTGGTCCAGTCGACCGTGCCGGCGAGGGGTGACACCGCCGCCCGGCGTAGAAGTTCGATGCCCACCGTGCCACCGGTGAGTACTACGTGAGCCACGCCGCGCTGGGCAATCGCGTCACCCATGGCGATGAGCAAGCGTGCGCCTGTTGTCTCCGCCACGGCGTCGGCATCGGCGTAAACGATGACGCTGCGTGACATGGCCATTACTGGGCTCCGTAAGCTGCCAGTACCTCGCCGTACACAGGGTCGTCGTCCATGCGGCGGAGTTCCTCAGCCAAGCATTCATTGAGCGTGCGCGCAGGCAAAGCGATGACGTGGCTGGGTTGACCGGGCTGGTCGATGATCGCGTTGTGTCCGTCTGGACGCGAGATAGAAATGTTGCCAGCCGGGGTTTCCAGGATCACGTGCTGAAGGCCCTTGACCGAGTCGTCGTACGTGGCCTCAAATTCGCACCCGAGCGCGTGTTTGAGCCACGCGCCAAAGAGCAAAATGGACGGACTGTTGGTGTCGCCGTGCACGCGTGCGAGGCTCACCCGCTGGTCCTCCACTTGCTCCAATGCCGCTGCGAGCAACGCGCGCCATCGGGTGAGACGCGTCCACGCCAGGTCGGTGTCTCCAGGGCGGTACTCCTTGGCCAGCCTGCGTAGCACCCCGGCAGGATCCGCCTCGCCTTTAGTGTCGGTGATGCGCCGTTGAGCCATAGAGCCGATGCCGGAACTTGCGGAATCCACAGGCACCGTGGCGGGCCACCACGCGACGATGGGCGCGTCTGGCAAGAGCAGGGGAGTGACGAGGGTGTCTGGGTGTCCCACCATCTCTCCAGAGGGTTGCAACACAATGACTTCGGACGCCCCGGCGTCACCGCCCACTCGGATTTCCGCGTCCAGCCGGTCTTCGCCACCCTCACGAGGAGCAAACACGATGATGCGGCATGGGTGCTCACGGGAGGCCACGTTGGCCGTGGCGATTGCCTCATCATGGTTTGCGCCCGTGGCATCGATGACAAGGGTCATGACTCGACCCAGAGTGATCACGCCGCCCTCTTTACGCGTGTCCACTAGCCGACGGTTGATTTCTACCGTGGTGGTGGCGGGCATGGGAATGATCATGGGCGTCTCCAGACTCTGCCGTCACGCGCGAGCATGGCATCGGCGCCTGCAGGGCCCCACGTACCGGATCGGTACTGCTCAGGTTGGCCACGCGTGGCCCAGTGAGCAGTGATGGGATCCAGGATCTGCCACGACAGGGCGACTTCTTCGTGCGTGGGGAACAGCGGCGGATCGCCGAGCAACACGTCGAGGATGAGGCGTTCGTATGCCTCGGGCGAGGTTTCGGTGAAGGCGTTGCCGTAGGCAAAGTCCATGGTGACGTCACGCACTTCCATGGTGGTACCAGGCACTTTGGAACCGAACTTCAACGTCACACCCTCATCGGGTTGAACGCGAATGACCAAAGCATTGGAACCCACATCCGAGCCTTCCACTTGCTGGAAGTACGGCATCGGCACTTTCTTGAACACCAAGGCAATTTCGGTCACACGCCTGCCAAGGCGCTTACCCGCGCGGAGATAGAACGGGGTGCCGGCCCAGCGACGATTGGGGACGTCGATCTGGATGGCGGCATACGTCTCCGTGATCGAGTCAGGCGAAATGCCGTCTTCATCAAGGAATCCGCCTACGCGCTCCCCGCCACGCCAACCCGCCGCGTATTGCCCGCGTGCAGTACCGAGGTCCAAGTCACGGGGCAGCGTTGCCGCGCGCAGCACCTTGATCTTCTCCGCTTGCAGATCCGCGGCATCAAAACTCGCCGGTTCCTCCATAGCGGTGAGGGCAAAGAGCTGGAGCAAGTGGTTTTGGATGACGTCTCGAGCCGTGCCAATACCGTCGAAGTATCCAGCCCGGGAGCCAATGCCGATGTCCTCGGCCATGGTGATTTGCACATGGTCGATGTACTGGGAGTTCCAGATGGGCTCAAACAATTGGTTGGCAAAACGCAGAGCCAAGAGGTTCTGCACCGTCTCTTTGCCCAAGTAGTGGTCGATGCGGAATACCGAATCTGGCGGGAACACTTCGCTTACGACGGCGTCGAGCTCGTTAGCGGTCTCAAGGTTGTGGCCAAATGGCTTCTCGATAACTACACGTCGCCACGTGCCCTCTTTGGGGTCCGACAACCCAGAGTCGCGTAGTTGTTTGACCACCTGGGGGAACGCAGCCGGAGGGATCGACAGGTAGAAAGCGTGGTTGCCGCCCGTTCCCCGACGCTCGTCTAGCTCCTCAACGGTGGCCTTGAGCTCGCGGAACGCCTCGGGGTCATCGAAGGTGCCCTGGACAAAGCGGATTCCGTCGGCAAGCTGGTTCCAAGTCTCCTCGCGGAACGGGGTTCGCGCGTACTCCCGTACAGAGTCGTGGACCACTTGAGCGAAGTCCTCACGGCCCCAGTCACGGCGAGCAAAGCCCGTCAGAGCAAAGGCGGGTGGCAGGAGGCCACGGTTCGCAAGGTCATAGACCGCTGGCATCAGTTTCTTGCGCGCAAGGTCACCGGTGACTCCGAACATCACTAAGCCACAAGAGCCTGCGATGCGGGGGAGCCTCCGGTCGCGCGGATCGCGTAACGGGTTGGGCACGCGCTCAGCCTGCCAGGAGCGCAGTGATTCGCGCCACCTGGCTCGCGTCAGTGAGGTTGAGGCGCAACACGGGACG
>JAEYYZ010000062.1 GCA_023428185.1 Actinomycetes bacterium | reverse complement strand
CCAGGGACCAGGATGCGCAAGCTTCGCGGCTTCAAGCGCATGCGTTGTCGCTCGCGTATGGAGATGCCCGGGTAGTCCACAGCGTGGACTTGGACGTTCCCCCCGCCGCCATCACGGCCATCGTGGGCCCCAACGGTTGCGGCAAATCCACCCTGCTGCGGGCCATGGCTCGGCTTCACCCGGCTCAACACGGCGAAGTGTTGCTGGACGGGCGCAGCATTCACAGCCAGCCCACTCGAGACGTAGCGCGCGAACTGGGCCTGCTACCTCAAGCTCCCACCGCACCGGGCGGCATTACCGTGCGCGATCTCATTGGCAGGGGTCGCATGCCGCACCTGCGTGCCCTGCGTCCCTGGGGCCCGGACGATGCCGCGGCAGTTCAACGGGCATTGGAGGCAACCGGCCTCACGGGTTTGGCAGAACGTCCGGTGGACTCGCTCAGTGGAGGTCAGCGTCAGCGCGCGTGGATCGCGCTGGCACTCGCTCAAGAAACGCAGCTGCTTCTGCTCGACGAGCCTACGACCTTCCTCGACATCGCCCACCAGTACGAGGTGCTTGATCTGCTCCACGGCCTCGCCGCGCAGGGACGCACCGTGGTGGTGGTGCTGCATGACCTTGCTCAAGCCGCGAGGTACGCGGATCACTTGGTGCTGATGAACGCCGGGCTCATCCTGGCCCGCGGCGCGGCGTCCGAGGTATTGACGGCGCAACGAGTCTCCGCCGCGTTCGGCTTGCAAGTCACCGTGGTGGCGGACCCCGTCACCGGAACCCCTTTGATTGTCCCCACGGGAGCGCCCGCCGGGCGTCCCTCGGCACCCCACGCTCGCACAGCGAGTCACCTTGAGAGGAAACCATGACCACCACGCGGACCACGCGACTCGTCGCCGCCGCCATCGTTGCCGCCCTGAGCCTCGCGCTCACGGCATGCTCCACCAGCACTGAGCCGAGCACAGCATCGGCCTCACCCGACGCAGGCGCTGATGGCGCATTCCCCGTGTCCATCGAGCACAAGTTTGGGACCACCGAGATCCCCGCTCAGCCACAGCGCGTTGTCACGGTGGGCTTCCACGAGCAGGACTGGTTGTATGCGCTGGGCATCGCTCCGGTGGCTGTGCGCGAGTGGTACGGCGGCTACGACTACGCGACGTGGCCGTGGGCAGAAGAGGCCCGCCAGGCCGTGGGCGCAGAGCCCACCGTGCTGTCCAACACCGAACTCAACATGGAGCAAATCCTGCTGCTGGAGCCCGACCTCATCATTGCTACGTGGTCTGGCATCACGGAGGAGGAGTACGGACTGCTGTCACAGATTGCTCCAACCTTGGCGCAAAGCGGAGATTGGGCCGACTACGGCATGCCCTTTGCGGAAGAAACTCGCATGATTGCTCAAGCCGTGGGCAAGGTGGAGGAAGGCGAGGCAATCATTGCCGAGTTGGATTCCGCGTTTGAAGCGGTGCGCACTGACCACCCCGAGTGGGAGGGGAAGACCACTGCCGTGGGTTTCCTCTATGAGGGACAGCCAGGCGTCTACTTCAGCTACGACCCACGCCCCCAGTTCTTGGCCAAGCTTGGCCTGGACCCCACCCCCGCCGACGCTTTGGGCGACCCCGAAACGGACTTCTACGTCTCTGTGAGCCCGGAACGCCTCGACGCTTTCACCTTCGATTCGATTGTGTGGCTGGCTGCACTTGCTCCTGACACGCAGTCGCAGATCGAGTCAATGGCGCTCTACCCGCAAATGGCCACCACCAAGGTGGGCGGTCACATCTGGTCCACCGATGGCGTATTTGAGGGTGCGTTCTCGTTCGCGAGCCCGTTGTCGCAGGCTTACGCGCTGGAGGCACTCATTCCCAACCTTGAGGCAGCTCTGGATGGCGACCCCGCCACCCTGGCTCCCGGTTTGGGCGCGGAGGGTTAACCATGGAATGCGTTCACAGTGCCCGAGTGGTCTCGCGAGAGCACCTCACCCCCCAGATGGTGCGACTGCGTTTGGCGCTGGAGCCCGGCAGTACCTGGGTAACCACCGGCATCGGAGACGAGTTCATCCACGTGGATGTAGGCGCTCAGACCATTGACGCCGACGGGCACAGTGAACGCCATTACACGGTCAGTCGCGTAGTGCAGGGAGGCTTCGAAATGGAGGTCTTCCTGCACGGCGACGGAGATGGGGCTCGGTGGGCGCGCGCATGCGAGCCGGGCGACGCAGTGGAGATTTCCGATGCCATGGCCTACTACAAACCACCTGCAGGTTCCGGTGTGCGGGTGCTGGTGGGTGACCTCACCGCCCTCCCCGCTATCACGAGGATCCTCGCCGACGCCACGGCGGACGAGCGCTTTGTAGTGGTGGTGGAATCCACCTCTGCCACCGAGCGCAGGGACTTGCCATCCGCCGCTCAAGTAGAGGTGGAATGGCGCATTGGCGGCAACGGCATCGGGCCGTCAATGGTGTGCGACGCCCTCCGGAACCTCGCGGACCGCGGCGTGCTCACGGACGACTGTTACGTGTGGGTCGCGTGCGAATCCAAGGCGTCGAGGCAAGCGCGCGCACTCCTACGTGAGGAGGTGGGCCTACCCATCTCCCAACAACGCATCGTGGGGTACTGGCACGCCGACCTGCACCAGGTCATGAGCACGTGGAACGCATTGAGCGAAGATCTCAAGGCTCAATACGAGGCCATTTGGCGCGAAGACCGCACCGACGAAGAGAACTGGCTCGAGCTAGAGCCGTTCCTGCAATCGGTGGGCGTCTAGCGGCTACCGCCGCCAAGCAACCCGCCCAGCAACTGGTCCAGGCCACCAAGGCCGCCGGATGAGGAGCTAGACGATCCTCCCGAGAGGGCTCCGCCGAGCACCTCGCCCAGGACACCCTCGAGGATGCCGCCACCGCCGCTGGACGGCTTGCTTCCGCCGCCGGAACCGCCGGTGAGCACTTGGCCCAAGATGTCGCCGATGCCGCCACCGGAGGAACCGGAAGAGCCCGTCACCTTCTTGAGAATCCAGGCGAGCACGATGGGCGCGAGGATGGCCATGAGCTTCTTGGTGAGGTCGGAGCCGAGCCCCTCCTTGCCGCCTAGTCCACCCAAGGTGGCTGCAACGTCGTTGCTCTTGCCACCAAAGATATGCTTGACGATCTTGGCGCCGTCCTCGGCATCTACATCGTCGAGGGAGATTCCACCGTCAACAAGAGACGTGCTCTTGGACTTGATGGCCTTCTCCAGTTTGGCTGCGGCGGCGGGGTCTTGGGCGTTGGCCTCGAGACCCTTCACGAGCGTGGGAAGTGCGGCCGCCGCGGCTGCCGCAGCTTGCTTCTCACTCACCCCCAGTTGCTTGGCGATCTGCTTGATGGGAAGTTCATCAAAGAGGTCATCGAGATCCGACATGGGGGGCTCCTTTGCACAAATGCTTGCCGGTGCGCGTGCACCGCTAGCGCAAGCCTAGACCTGCCCGGTGACCCACTCCAGCGCAAAGGGGAACGGGCCGTGGCCGTCGTCCATGTTGATGTGGCCTTCTCCAGGTAGCTCGACCAGTTGCGCGTTCCATCCGCCCGCGAGGTTGAACAACGATCCCTTGCGGTAAGGATCGGTCTCGCGGCCCACCACGGTGGTAGGTGCCACGCTGCCCACGGCGGACTGATTCAGCGACTCGAGGGAGAATTCGGCGATGTCGCCGGTGAGGATGTCAGGTGAAGGTGGCGCGACCATCAGCACCCGATCTGCCGATGCCCCGCGGGCCACCGCATGGTGCCACGTCGCGGTTCCCAGCGAGTGGGCGATGACCAGTACCTCGCCCTCGTGTGAGCTCTGCTGCAGGGCTTCGAGTTCACGTAGCGCCACTGTGAGCCACGCTTGAAGCGAAGGCGAATCGGCATCGGGCAATTGCGGGTAGTTCACGTCAATGCCACGCTCGGTCAGCTCATCCTGAATCCATCGCAACCAGTGGCCGTCCGGGCGGTGGTGCATGTAGCCGTGAATGATGAGCACGCGTGGAGAGGTCATGCCCCTAGTCTTAGGGGGTGACCGTACTGCTTCCCGATGCGCAACGCGACAACCACACCATTCGCTATTTCCGGGATCTCCTCACCGAGGTACCGGCACGCGCGGGTACAGCTCTTGATGTCGGCTGCGGAGAGGGCTTTGCTT
Organism: Actinomycetes bacterium; assembly: GCA_023428185.1. Taxonomy (GTDB): domain Bacteria; phylum Actinomycetota; class Actinomycetes; order Actinomycetales; family Demequinaceae; genus Demequina. Next base: position 5,517 of record JAEYYZ010000062.1, on the reverse strand, counting down.
CACGAGCACTGGCCGCCCGGGGTCTCACGGTGTTGGGGATCGACCTCGACACGGATTCGCTGGACGCGGCTCGTGCCCAAACGAGCGAGTCAATCACCTACGCAGAAGCCGATGTGCTCACTGCTTCGTTAGAGCCAGGCAGCTTCGATGTCGTGACGGCGCTCGCGGTGCTTCACCACCTGCCGCTCGAGCAGGGCTTGGAACGCTTGCGCTCACTCGTGGCACCCGGCGGCCGGCTACTCATCGTGGGGCTTGCGGCGTCGACGTTGCCTCAAGACGCACCCCGTGAACTAGCCGCCGTGGTGGCGCATCGGTGGCGTGCCTTGCGGCGTCCTCAGTGGGATCACCCCAGTCCCACCGTATGGCCGCCGCCGCACACCTACCGCGAGGTGAGGGAGGCATCGGCGCGAATCCTGCCTGGCAGCCAGTTCAAAAGGAGGCTGCTGTGGCGATACACGTTGGTGTGGAGAAACTCTGAGTCATAAGACGGACGCCATGCGGCGCACGGCTTCCTCGAGGATCCCTGGGTTGGTGGCGATGTTGATGCGCACGTGACCGCCACCACCGGTGCCAAAGGTGGGGCCGGAGTTGAACATCACACGGCCTTGCTTGTGGAAGACCTCAGCCGGGTCGTCGCCTAGACCAAGTTCGCGGCAATCCACCCAGGTCAAGTAGGTGGATGCGGGCACGTGGTAGCGGGCGTGGGGCACATGAGTGGCAAGCAGGTCTCCCAGTAGGTGGCGGTTCTGATCGAGCCCCGCGAGCGCGGCCTCGAGCCACGGCCCTCCGTGTTGGTAGGCGGCCGTCTGCGCGATCGCCCCGAAGTGTGTGGGCCAGTGGTGTGCTCCTGCACGATAGTCCTTGAGGAAATCGCCGGTCTCCGTCCCCGCGACCATGAGGGCACCTGGCATCGCGGCCAAGTTCCACGCCTTGGAGGCGGCGTGAAGCGCGATGCCGTGCTCACCACCCGTCACTGAGAGGTAGGGCACGAACTCCTCGCCTGGATACGTGAGGGGGGCGTGAATTTCATCCGAGACCACGGTGGCCGAGAAACGTTCAGCGAGTGCCGCAAGCGTCTCCAGTTCGCGGCGCGTGTGTAGTGTGCCGCCGGGGTTGTGCGGGTTACAGAGCAAGAGCGCCGTGGCGCCGCTGGCAGAGGCAAATGCGCGTTCAATGGCTTCAAAATCGAGGCGCAATGGTGCAGTGAGTGGTGCCTCGACCACCTCCAGGCCGGCCCCACGTAGGTAACTGTAGAAAGGCGGGTATACCGGAGACGTGACCACCACGGTGCCCTTGCCGCCCGTGGCAAGGAGCAGGGCATCGGTGTAACCCTGGATGACTGAACTCACGGGCGCTACGGACGATGCCTGGAGATCCGGCCACGACCATCGCGCCTTGGCAAAGTCCACGAAAGCATCCACGTAGGGTGTGCTCCCCGGATAGCCGGTGTCCCCGTCACGCACTGCACGCTCGAGTGCTTCGCGAATGGGTGGAGCCAACTCCACGTCCATCTCGGCGACCCACAGCGGCAAGACGTCTGGGTCATAGCGACGCCACTTGGCACTGGTGCGCGAGCGCAACTGATCCAATGTGATTTCCGTGAATGGATTGCTTACGGTCATGGAGACAGTCTTGCAGGGCAGCAGCGTTCCAGTTCGTCAGGAACTGGTGCCCGGGCTATTAGTTGGGGGAGCCTTGTCCTTCGGGGTACTCGGAGAAGGCGTATTCGCGCCAGCTGCCGTACAGCTGTGGGAGATCGACCTTGCTGGAGCGTCCGTCCAGCGGGATCTCGGTGGTGTCTGTGTGTGCTTCTTCGTGGGTAGAGCCCATAACTCCGCCCCCCTCTCGTCGGTGCCGCTTGTGGCGGCGTCGGCGTTCCGGTGGGCGCTGTCACCGGGTAGGTGAGCGCTGTAACGTCCGATTTGTTGGGTGTTACAACAATGGTAGGGCCAGTGGGCCGTGTCCGCAAGAGATGTTGGACAAAACGTTGCTGAGCGGTCTACGGGACCTGCCCAATATGGGAACAGTTACCGCTTGCCAGCCAGTTTGTGCAGCAACCGGTCGTATTGCACCGATGCCTCGGCCATGCGCTCCACGCCACCCATGCGCACGTATCCCCGCCTGTGCCACTCCTCGGCAAACGCATGCGTGGTGACAATCCGCGTGCCATTGAAGTGCTCGAAGAACTCCGTAGTGATGTGGCTCGTGATCTCGGGGAACAGTTCCGATACGTAGCTCTGGACTGTGAGCGACATGGGCTCTACCGTGGAGAACTGCCCATAGAAGGCAAACTCGTTTCCCTCCGGGTCGCGTTGCACCACTCGCCACCTGCCGCCCTCAATCAGGTCGATGTCCACAATGGGATTGGAGTACCCCAACGGCATTGACCACTGCGCTACATAGAGCGGCTCAAACCGCGCCACCCAGGCTTGCTCAAGCGGCGCGGTCACCACCTCGGTCATCTCAATGATCGAACGCTCCTCAGGGAGCGCAAAGGAGCGCCGCATCCGAACCTCCCTGTAAGGACCAAGCCTGACCTGTGATGCCACATCAGTTGGAGTCACATCAGTTGGAGTCACATCAGTTGGAGTCACTGTGGTGCCGCACACACCGTGCGGTCAAGTGCTAAGACCCCGCAGTGCGAGCGATTCGCGAGAACGCAGTGGCCGCGCGAGCCGGCGCCGCAGGGTCCAACCCTAAGAACAACGACGGTTCGGTGAGTTCGAGTTCCAAGACCACGGGGCCATTGGGCGTGGGCAGCAGGTCAATACGTGCGTATGCGAGGTCGCTCGCCGCAGGCACGATGCCGGGGAGCGCCGCCAGAATACGCGCAGCCAACTCCCGCTCGGCATCGCTCGCCTCAGCCGCTTGCACCTTCTCGTCCGCGTAGATGCCCGTGGACCACGACATCTCGCGGGACAGGATCGCCGCCTTGCGGGCAGCATGCGAGAACTCGCCTCCCACAAACACCAGCGCGGTCTCGCCTTGGGTGTCTACGTTGTCCAGATACGGCTGGATCATGACGATCTTGCCTTGAGCCAGAAGCGCCTCGGCGTGCACCCGCGCGCCTTCAGGGTCACCGTCAAAGAGTGCAGCGCCTTTGGAGCCTGCGCCCACGGTGGGCTTGACTACTACCTTGCCAGCCACGGCATCGGCCGTCACCAAATCTGCGTGGGTGACGAACACGGTAGGCACCACCGGAATCCCGGCGTTAGCGAGGTCGCTCAGGTAGCGCTTGTCAGTGTTCCAGCGGATCACGTCAAGCGGATTGAGCAGGCGGGTGACGCGAGAGACAGCCGTCGCCCACTCCAGGAACTCGTCCAAGTGGTCCGTGTAGTTCCACGTGGAACGGAGAAGCACCAGGTCATACACCGACCAGTCGATCGGCTCCTCCCAGGCCACCACCTCGGCGCTCGGGAGGGCCTCGAGCAATGCTTCTTCGTCGGCGTCAATGACCTCAAGGTCACGAGTGGTGACTAGGGCAATGCGAGCGGTCACGAGCGGTTAGTGGCCTGCGTCGGGCTCGGAAGCGGCGGGCGGCGCATCGGCGGGCTCACCCAAGTGCTCGACATCACGCGTGGCAATGAGGCTAGTGACCGTGACCACCGCGAGTACCAACACGATGAAGCCAAGTGACAGCAGCGTGGGGATCTCGGGAACCCAGGTCCAGTAGTCGTGAGCCCAGTGCGCCACCAACTTGAAGCCAATGAACGCGAGGATGGCCGCGAGGCCAAAGCCTAGGTGTACCAGGCGCGACAGTGCGCGCTCCAACACAAAGTAGAGGGCCCGCAGACCAAGAAGGGCAAAGGCGTTGGTGGCGAACACCAAGTACGGGTCCGCAGTGATGCCGTAGACGGCCGGGATGGAGTCGAAGGCAAAGATGACGTCCGTCACCATCACGGCGGCAATCACCAGGGCCAAGGGCGTGAGCGCCTTGCGGGCACCTTGTTGCACGGTGAGTTTGGTCCCGTTGTATTCGCCAGTGACGGGCCAGAACTTGCGCAGGATGCGCACAATCATGATCTGGTCGGGGTTGATCTCGGCGTCTTCGTGATCGAAGGCATCGCGCAAAACCTTGACCGCGGTCACAAGCAAGACCACACCAAAGAAGAGGAAGGTCCAGTCAAAGCGGGTGAGCATCTCTGCACCCAGCCAAATGAAAAGACCGCGCAACGCCAGCGCACCCACCACTCCAATGAGCAACACGCGTTGCTGCAACATGCGGGGCACGGCGAAGGCACTCAAGATCAGAATGAAGACAAAAAGGTTGTCCACGGACAGGGATTTCTCCACCACGTAGCCCGTGTAGTACTTCACACCTACGTCGTGGCCGTACTCAAGCCACAGCCAGCCGCCGAACGCCACCGGGAGGGCAATGTAGAAGATGCTCCACCCCACCGCCTCCTTGAACGACACCAAGTGAGGCTTGTGAGTGATGACAAAGTCCATGACCACCAACGCGACCACTGCGCCTATGGTGATCCACCACATCAGTGGGCTTGCGATGGAATGGATAGCAGTGAGCTCTTGAGTCTCGGTGAAAAGGGACACAGTTCTCCTCAGAACGTCCAGCTCTGAGGTCTCCTTCACCGCCCACAATGTCTCCGTGAGTGGCCCTCGCCCGGGAGCCTCACTAGAGACTCGTGATGACCGGAACGAGAATTGGGAAGTACTCCCCTCGGGGGACCATGCTACGTCACGCGTGGGGTTGCGCCGCATCCTCCACAACAACGGAGTCGGCAGGGCCCAGTCCGCCTTGCTCAATCCACCGAGCGTGAGCGCGGTACATCACGGCGTGCTGGCGAAGTTCTGCGGACTCTTGTTGCTCGCCCCACTCCGCCATGGCATCGAGCCGGGGCGCCACCCAACCTAAGAGAGCCGATGCCGGGTAGGCGAGCGCCGGATCTCCCTGTGCGTACGCCGCGAGAAAAGCAGTCAGGCGTTCTCGTTGCTGCTCGTGGGTGAAAGGCGATCGGTCGTAGGCCTCGGGCACGCCGTTCAGTCCGTCTGGAACGTCGTCTTCCGCGGTGGGAGTGAGAGGGATATACCGGTACGCGGTGTACGCGAGGTCCCACAGCCTGGGACCCGGATAGCAAATGTCAAAGTCGATGGCCCCTACAAAGCGGCCGTCTCGGTACACATGGTTGTAGGGCGCAAAATCCACGTGGCAGATCACCTCAACAGGCTGTTTCCCAGGCCACCACCACACGTCGCTAGGCGTGCGCTCAAAGGTGGCGGTGGCATCGTGCCAGTCGCGGAGTTTGCGGGCCACGGTCATCAGCGTGTGGTCGGAGAACAACCACTCTGGCCTCCCGTGGGCAACTTCCCCAGGAATGAAATCGAGTACCTCGCGGCCTTGCCCGTCGAACCCGTGAGCTCGCGGAACCCAGTCCACCCCTTGGGCGCGAACGTGGTTGAGCAAGCGGTGCACGGTGGGGGTTTGAGGACCGGCGGCCTTGCGCACCGTGTCGCCCACGCGAGTCACCGCACCCGACATATTGCCGCCTGCGAGCTCAG
>JAEYYZ010000037.1 GCA_023428185.1 Actinomycetes bacterium | reverse complement strand
GCGCGCTCCTGCGTCTTAATAGGCGTAACCGCTTGGGCCTAGCCCGGCGGGAGCACTAGAAGTCGTATCGCCCGGTCTCCTCCCCCCCTCGGAGGCCGGGCGATACGCATCTAGCGGGCCGGACTGCCGGTACCGTGGATGTGAGGAGGACCAGCATGAGCCCCAAGATCATCAAGACCGATGCCGAGTGGCGCGCACAACTCAGTGACATCGAATACCAGGTGCTTCGCCTCGCAGGCACTGAGCGGCCGTGGACCGGTGCTCTGCTGGACGAGAAGCGCGCGGGCACCTTCAAGTGCCGGGCGTGCGGCGCGGAACTGTTCACCGCAGAGACCAAGTTTGACTCCCACTGCGGCTGGCCCTCCTTCTACGAGGCCAAGGATTCCGATGCCGTGACGCTGCTCGAGGATCGCTCGCATGGCATGGTGCGCACGGAAGTGCGTTGCGCCGCATGCGATTCCCACTTGGGTCACGTGTTTCCCGACGCTCCGCAGACCCCCACCGGAGACCGGTATTGCATCAACTCCGTGTCCTTGAGCTTTGACGCAGGTGACGGCGCGGGCGCCAGCGCGGCGCCTGATGACGCCCCCACCCAGGACGCCGAGGCGTAGCGCATGGTTGAACGTCGGTTCCGCCGCCCAGCGATGCTGGACATGGAAGAAGCGGAACAGATCGAGGGCGACATTGACCCCTTGGACGTGGCACTCATCGCCCACGAAACCGCGCTCGCCGTGGTCTCCCAGGTTCGCGAATCCCAGGACCCGGAACTCGTGGCCCGGCTCATTCACTTGGTGGACGACGAAGGCATAGACGCCGTAGCCATGATGTGGTCCAAAGCCGAGCCCCACACGCTTCCCGGTGCGTTGTGGCGCATCTACATGCTGCGCGAATGGGTCAAACATTCAGCCGATGCTGTGGCCAGGTCCTATCACCACGGAGTTCATGCGGCTCAAGTGCGGCACGCCATCGCGGGCGTTGAAGACCCGCCCGGGCCGGACGAAGTGCGCAGGCTCGCGGACGCAATCCTTTCCGGCGTGTTCACCGGCGACCTTGCAGTGGCGCTGGAACGCGCCGGAGCCTTCTGCCGGGTAGTGGCTACAGGCGCGGCCTTCGAGGCTGAAACCGATGAGGGCCACGCCGATGCCAGGGCCCACCGCTCCACTTTGCGTGCCGCCCAGTTGTTGCGCACCGGCGAAGACCTCGAGCGCTGCGCCCACCTGTGGCGCGACGGAAAGCTCGACTGAGTTGTCTTGTTGACGGCGCGTTAAGTCGCGCCGCCAACGGCGTACGGCTCGGAGGTGAGGCTGAGCCCCACCTCCGGCCTACTGGTTCCGACGGCTAGTGCGAAACCGGTGGGCCGTGGTGGTGGCGTTAAATGACAGTGCTGGTGAGCCGCAGGTAGAAAGAAACCAGTAGGCCGTAGCGGTCGCTTCGCCGCCGCTATGAGCCGTGCGCCGCCGGAGCGGACGCGACTAGACGCGTCCGCGCTAAAATGACACAGACGTCGGGCCGCGGTAGCCCCGGGCTCCAACAACAGCCGCCTCGAGCGGCCTTTGCGCCGACTGGCGCTCCCGGTCCGGCGTCGCACTCTCCCCGGCCGTTACGGCGTTGGCTTGAGCAGATGCGTCTCTACCGCTACCACCCGCGGCCCAGATTCGGTGTCCACCACGTGCGCCACGAGCACCCCGCCTGCCGGCAAAAAGGGGTTCTTCTTGGGCAGGGTTCCCAACGTGTATTTGCGGGTCGCCGCTCGAATCATCTCCACCACCGTGGGCATGGTGGGTCGGTGGACGCACACCACGCGACTCTTGTGCTTGCCTAGCAGCGATGTCATGATCGATGCGGTCCCCAATGGGTTGGAGGCGTGCGCATCTTCGGTGAGGGAGTCTGAAGTCTTGACCTTGAGGCCTGCGGCTTTGGCGTACGGGCGTACGGTGGCTACGCAGCGTTCGGCGGGGGAGGAGTCGATGCGCGCCGCACCAAACGCTGCGAACAGCGGCACAAGCTGCCGAGCGCGCTGTGTGCCACCCTTGGTGAGGGGCCGTTCGTCGTCGTCGCCGTTCCAGGCCCGTCGGCGCTTGGCACGGCCGTGCCTTGCAATGATCACGGCGACCGTCTGCAGCCGTCCCTCCTCATACAACTCCACGAGGCGGTCAAGGGGCTTGAGGTCGTCCGCAAACGTGATGAGTTCCCTGGCCTCGTCCACGGTGAGCCAGCGTTTGGTGTCGATCTCGTGTTTGGGTGCGGACTTGACTCGCGGCCGCGCTACGACTGCCTTGGACTTGCCCGATGCCACGGTGGCCGCCCAGTAACGCACCACTTTGGTTTTCCCGCCGCCCACGGGGTAGCGCAATGTGGGAAGTTTTTGGCCAAGGATGATCTCTTTGCCTGTCTCTTCCGCGACTTCGCGCACGGCGCACCCTGGCAGGGTTTCGCCCTTGTCGATCTTGCCCTTTGGCCAGGACCAATCGTCGTAGCGGGGTCGGTGCACGGCCAACACTTGAAGTTGACCGTCGCGCTCGCGCCACACCAGGGCCCCGGCAGCGAGCACGGTGCCATGTGGATGCCTTCTCACTTGCCTTGAGCCCTGCCTTGCTGGGTCCTGCGCTTGGGTTGGCGCAAGATGTATGTGGCCTGGAGGTCTGTGAGTCGGGTGCCGTCGGGAGCAGTGCAGCGGCGGGTCCATGTTCCGTCGTGCTCCAGCGCCCAACTGGAGAAGTCCTCGCTCATGGCCAAGTCGATGTTCTCGATGAGCGCTTCGCGTTGGTCTTCTTCTGCGATGGTGATGAGTGCCTCGATGCGGCGGTCGAGGTTGCGGTGCATGAGGTCTGCAGAACCGATGTACACCAAGGGCTCGCCGCCGCCGCTGAATGCGTAGATGCGTGAGTGCTCGAGGAAGCGGCCCAAGATGGACCGCACGCGAATGTTCTCCGAGAGGCCGGGAACCCCGGGACGCAGCGCGCAAATGCCGCGCACCACCATGTCCACTTTCACTCCGGCTTGAGAGGCGCGGTACAGCGCGTCAATGGTGCGCTCGTCCACTACGGAGTTCACCTTGATCTTGATCCAGGCTTCTTCCCCGGCCCGGGCGCGCGCGGCCTCGGCGTCGATGTGCTCAATAAGCCCCGAGCGCACGGACATAGGAGCCACCAGCAAGCGGCGGAACTTCGCTTTAGGTGCGTAGCCGGAGAGTTGGTTGAACAACTTGGTGAGGTCGGAGCCTACGTCGGGGTCTTTGGTGAGCAGGCCGTAATCCTCGTAGGTGCGGGCGGTGCGGGGGTGGTAGTTGCCGGTGCCGATGTGGCAGTAGCGGTGCAGGCCGTCTTCTTCTTGACGCACGATGAGTGAGAGTTTGCAGTGAGTCTTGAGGCCAACCAGCCCGTACACCACATGCACGCCGGCTTCCTCAAGCTTGCGGGCCCAGGAGATGTTGCGCTGCTCGTCAAAGCGGGCCTTGATTTCCACAAGGGCGAGCACTTGCTTGCCGTTGCGGGCAGCCTCAATGAGCGCATCAACAATGGGGGAGTCGCCCGATGTTCGGTACAGGGTTTGCTTGATGGCCAGCACGCGGGGGTCCGTGGCGGCTTGGGCGAGGAAGGCCTGGACGGACGTGGAGAAGCTGTCGTAGGGGTGGTGCAACAGCACGTCACCGCGCGTGATCGCTTCAAAGATGTTGGCCTGATCGGCGGTCTCCACGGGTGCCAACTGGTGATGCGTCGTGGGGCGGAACGCGGGGAACTGCAAGCGCGGCCGGTCAAGGTCAGCGATCACGTCGAGTCCGCGCAAGTCGAGGGGCGCGGGCAAGTGGAAGACGTCACTTTCCGTGATGCCCAGTTCGCGCACGAGGAGTTCACGAATGGTGGGTGACAAGTCCTCAGCCACTTCCAAACGCACGGCGGGGCCAAAGCGTCGGCGCAAAAGCTCCTTCTCCATGGCCTTGAGGAGGTTCTCAGCGTCGTCCTCCTCCACCTCAACGTCTTCGTTGCGCGTGACGCGGAACGTGAAGTGGTTGGTGACGTCCATGCCGGGGAAGAGGTAGTCGAGGTGAGCACCAATGACCGCCTCGATGGGCACAAAGCTGCGCGGCTCGTCGGAGAGCGAACTCGCGTCCGTCACTTGCGACGCGCGGCCTTCCACGTCAACGGATAGGAACCGGGGCAGGGTCTCTGGGACCTTGACGCGGGCAAAGTAGTCCTTGCTGGTGTCCGGGTCTCGAATCTCCACGGCGAGGTTGAGCGACAGCCCAGAGATGTAGGGGAACGGGTGTGCGGGGTCCACGGCGAGCGGTGTGAGTACCGGGAAGATGTCGGAGCGGAAAAGCTTGCGCAGCCGTTCTTGCTCGCTGTCGCCTAGCTCCTCGTAGCGCACTATGTGGATGCCTTCGTCGGCCAACGCAGGCCGCACCACCTCCTCAAACACGTCAGCGTGGCGGTCCATGAGCACGTGAGCGCGCTCGGTGAGGGCTTCCACCAGGCGAGTGGGGCTCATGCCTGTAGCGCTGGGCACGGCGAACCCGGCCGCGATGCGTCGCTTGAGACCGGCCACACGCACCATGAAGAATTCGTCCAGGTTGGACGCGAAGATCGCAAGGAACCGGGCACGCTCCAGGAGCGGTGTTGAGGGGTCCTCCGCGAGTTCAAGCACGCGCTCGTTGAATGCCAGCCATGAGAGTTCCCTGTCGAGGTAGCGGTTCTCCGCGAGTGGCTCGGTCTGCGGGCGAGGCTCCGCCTCTACCTGTGGCACGTTGAATGTCTCGTCTGAAGCTTGCTCGGCCGCCAAGGCGGCTTCTTTCAACGCCGATGCCAGGGCGGGGATGGGCGTAGGGATGCCGTCGCTAGGGGGTTCGGGCGCGCTGGCTTCAGAAACCGGCAGGGTGGGTTCAGCGCTGTCGGTCATAGGCACATCGTGGCATGCCTGAGCGCGTGTGGCGACCTCGCGCTGTGTGAACTTTGTATGACCTGCTATGGGAGGTCGGCGAGGGTGGGGTCGAGTGCAGCGAGCCAGTCCAGTGCGGCCACACCCTGACCCCACTGGAAAGCCCGCAGTGTGGGGATGCTGGGTGGTGGTGGTTCTAGCGCTCCCACCACAAAGAAGCCTGCTAGCGACGCTACGGTGGCGCGCAATTGGTCGCGATCCACTCCGCGGCTCAAGGGGTGCTGGGCAAACAGGTCATGCGCCGAGCCGCCCCCTTGCATGTGGACGCTGGGCAACAATCCCACGAGGTCCAACCACGGTGCGGCGAGCGCAGCATGGGGCCAGTCGACGATCCACACCTTGTCCCCGCCGAGCACCATGTTGTCGGCCCGCAAGTCGCAGTGGGCGAGCCTGTCCCCGCTCGCGGCTGCCGGGCCTTGGGCTTCCCACTCCACCAGGGAGGGGAGGTGTCGCTCTACCCAGGGTCCATAGGCGTCCAGCTTGGCGAGGCGCTCGTCGCGCGGGGTCCCCTCGCGCGCCGCGTAAGCAGCCCAATTGGTGAACAAGTCCCGGTGCTTGGTGGCGATCGGTTGTAACCCAGACTCGGGCCCGGGCTTGAACTGCGCGAGTTGTTCCAGGGCGTCCAAAGCGGCTTGGAGCGCGGGCGGGGTCCACGGAAGCGACGGTGACTCGCCGTCCAGGACTTCGAAGGCCAGCACCGCCCATTCGTCCAACTCGGACCACAGCAGCGCGGGTGCTGGCACTTCGGTGCCGAGCGCGGCACAAGCATTCACCTCAGCGGTAGCGAGTTCGCGAGCCTCCGCGTTGGGGTGCGCACTTACGGCCTTGACAAAGATGCGGCCGCCGTTGGCAAGAGAGACGACGCCGGCAAACCCCGGGCTGAACCCTTGAGTCACGCTCGACGCAGCCACCACCTGAGCTCCAGCTCGTTCCGCGATGAGCGCGTGGATGTGCGCCGGGAGATCCTCCCAATGCAAACGATGCGGGTTGTAGGCCGCGGGCCCGGTGTCCATGGGGGCGGAAGTGTCGCGTTCCATCGGGCCACGGTAGCGCGTGGCACGCGCCGACCAATTACGCAATTGACCTGTTGCGTAAATCGCTACTAGTATCCCGACGTACTCGTTCTCAGCCCTCAGAAAGATTCCTCGTGCCTCGTTTACGTGCTCTCAGTGCCGTCGCAGTCGTTGCCGGATTGGCACTCGCCGGTTGCTCCACCCCCGCAGACTCTCCTTCCCCCGCCCCGTCAGGCTCGGCATCGGCCGCACCCGCCCTTGAATCCGACGGCACGTTCGTTCTCTACAGCGGACGCGAAGAAGGCCTCATCCAGCCGCTGATCGATGCCTTCACGGCTGAGACCGGCGTTGCAGTAGAGGTGCGCTACGCAGGCACCACAGAACTCGCTGCACTGCTTCAGGAGGAAGGTTCGGCCTCACCCGCTGACGTGTTCTTGTCTCAAGACGCAGGCGCATTGGGTGCCGTGTCCAAGCAAGGCCTCTTCGCTACGCTCCCCGCAGGCATCACCGACGCGGTGCTCCCCGCCTTCAGCTCCACCGACGGTTCATGGGTAGGTATCACGGGGCGCGCCCGCGTGATCGCGTATGACAGCTCGGCACTAAGCGCGGAGGACGTCCCAGTATCCGTGCTGGACCTTACCGACCCGCAGTGGAAGGGCAAGATCGGCATCGCTCCCACCAACGCCTCGTTCCAGTCCTTTGTCACCGCCATGCGCGTGCTTGAGGGAGAAGACGCCACACGTGAGTGGCTCGAGGGCCTCATGGCAAACGAGCCCAAGCTCTACGCCAAGAACACGGCAATCCTTGAAGCCGTGCAATCCGGCGAAGTCCAGTTGGGCCTCATCAACCACTACTACTGGTTTGTGGCAGCCAACGAGCTGGGTGCAGATTCCATGAACGCACAATTGGCGTTCGCTGAAGCGGGGGACTCAGGTTCCATAGTCAACGTCACCGGTGCAGGCTTGCTTGGAAGTGCCGCCACCGACGCCGATGCCGTGGCCTTCCTCGAGTACCTTGTCTCGCAAGCCGGGCAACAGTACTTTGTGGACAAGACCTTCGAATACCCACTCAACCCTGGCGTGGCCGCACCTGCGGGCTTGCCGGAACTGTCCTCCTTGACCAACCCGGACTTGGACCTCTCTGACCTCGATACGTTGAGCGAGACCACGGCCCTCTTGGCCGAGGTGGGACTCCTCTAGGAGCACAACGCGTGTGACAGCTGTTCCCACAGCGGTAGCGACGGGGGCTGAGAGTGATGCTCTCAGCCCCCGTCGTTCTGCACCCGTAGCGCGGTGGGTGCTCACTGCCTCGGCGGCCATTGCCGCTGGTTTGGCCGCGATCCCGCTGATGTACTTGCTGGTACGCGTGTTGGGCGCCGACCGTGCCGTGGTGGCCGAGTCCCTGTTCCGGTGGCGCACTGCGGAACTCGCCGGCAACACTGTGGGTCTAGTGGTGGCTGTGGCCGTCGCCAGCCTGGTGTTGGGCGTGGCTACCGCGTGGTTGCTCGGAGCCACAGATTTGCCTGGACGCAAAGTGTGGATCGTGGCCGCCACGGTCCCCCTTGCCATCCCCTCCTACGTCGCGGCATTCGGCTGGGTGGCGCTCACGCCTGTGCGCGGCTTCTGGGGCGCGTTCTTGGTGCTCACGTTATGCAACGTGCCGCTGGTGACGCTGCCCACATTGGCGGCCCTGCGACTGTCCAATGCCTCACTCGAAGACGTGGCGCGCACACTCGGGAGATCGCGGCCGCGCGCGTTCTTCCATGCGACGTGGCCGCAAATCAGGCCCGCCGCGCTCGCTGGCTCCTTGCTGGTGGCGCTCTACGTGCTCAGCGACTTTGGCGCTGTGGCAATCATGCGCTTTGAAGCGTTCACCTGGGCCATCCACTCTGCTTTCACCAGCCAATTTGATAGGTCCCTCGCGGCCGCACTGTCCGTGGTGCTGGCGCTCATGGGCATTGCCTTGGTGGTTGCCGAGCGACGGTTGCGCGGTGCGCGCGCCCGAACCGGCTCCACCGTGGCGGCACGGGCCCCCAAAGTGCCGGTGGTGCTTGGGCGCTGGGGCTGGTTGGCGCACGGGACGCTCGGCCTCATCGCGGCCGCTTCCGTGGGACTGCCCATCGCTGCTCTGTTGCGGTATCTCACTGTGCGTTCTAGCCAAGGGACCACGGCGTCGGCACCGGAAGTTCTGGCCGACGCCGTCGCCACTTTGGGTCTAGGCGCGGCCGGGGCCGCGGTGGCCCTCGCTCTAGCACTCCCCATTGGCCTGCTGGCGTCGCGGTATCGCTCGCGGGTGAGCGGCGCGTTGGAAT
>JAEYYZ010000212.1 GCA_023428185.1 Actinomycetes bacterium | reverse complement strand
AAGCCATGGTGCGTGCGGCAGTAGCCGAACGCATCAACACTCCGCTGACCACGTTGGTGCGGCTTGCGACCGATGTTGCGCCTGCGGTGCGGGCGGGAGTGGCGCGCAACCAGCGCGTTGACATCCCTATCGAACTGCGGGAAGACCTGTCTAAGGACAAGTCGCCCGAGGTGGTGTTCGCCCTGGTAGCAAACCCTGTTTTGCCGCCAGCCTTGCTCGGTAAACTCGCTCGCAGCAGGCAACGAGACGTTGCGATGGCCGCGCGCAAGCGACTTTCCGAGTCCGGAGGTGCCACAGCGAGGGTGCTTGGCACGTTCGGTATCGCCACCAATTGAGTGGTCCCTCTGTAGCGAGGGCGCTCTAGCGCACTTGGGCTTGGGTCTCGCCGCGAGCTAGCCGCAGCGAGACCAGGTCCCCGGTGTGGAGGGTCGATGCGTCGCGCACCACCGCGCCGGTGGCGTCGCGCACTACGGCGTAGCCGCGGTCAAGCGTGGATTGTGGGCTGAGCGCGCGCAACGTGGCGGCCAGTTGCTGCGCCGTAGCGTCTGCGCGGGTCAGTATGGCCACGAGCGCGCGCCCCGACGCCTCATGTAGTTGTGCAAGTCGAGCCCGGTACGGGTCGATCATGCGCACCGGGTATGCCATCACCGGGCGGGTGCGCACATGAAGCAACCCGCGGTGCTCTCGCTCTATCCACACGCGTACCGCGGCTGCGGTGAGTGCCCGTGAACCTTCAATGAGCGCCCGCTCTTGCGCGGCGTCGGGCACAATCCGCTTACCTGCATCGGTGGGGGTGGAGGCGCGATAGTCCGCCACCAAGTCCAGCAGCGGAGAGTCCTTCTCGTGGCCAATGGCGCTCACCAGTGGCGTTTTCACGGCCGATGCCGCGCGCACCAGGGTTTCGTCGCTGAACGCCAGTAGGTCCTCCAGTGAGCCGCCGCCGCGTGCGACCACAATGACGTCGATGCGCGGGTCTGCGTCAAGCTCGCGCAGGGCCGCAATGGTCTCCGGGACGGCGCGCGCGCCTTGGACGGTCACGCGCCGGATCTCGAACCGCACGGCCGGCCAGCGCCGTTGGGCGTTCTCCACCACATCGTGCTCCGCGTCGCCCTGGGTGGCGCACACCAGGCCAACCAGTTGGGGGAGCACTGGCAAAGGGACCTTGCGTTCGGGGGCAAAGAGACCCTCGGCCGCAAGCGTAGCTTTGAGCATCTCAATACGGGCCAACAGATCGCCCAACCCCACGGCGCGCACTTCCTTGCCCACCATCTGCAAGTCACCGGACTTGGGCCACCATTGAGCCTTGGCGTGGATCACTACGCGGGCGCCGTCTTCCAGTGGCGTGCCCAGGGCATCGACCTCCGCGGCGGGCAAGGTGGCGCGCATGGACATGTTCTCTTCGGTGTCGCGCAAGGTGACAAACACCAAGTGCTTCCACCGCTTGACGTTGAGTACTTGACCTTCAACCCATACGGGCGCCATGCGCGCCACGTATTCCGCGATCTTGGCACTCAGCAATCGCACGGGCCACGGGCGTTGTGCGCTGGTTTCGGCTGCCGTGGCGGGCATGGACACCAGGGCATCGGCCATGGGGTCTTGCGCGTCGGTCATGGGTCCCAGCCTGCCACGTAGAATGGTTGCCATGGCTTCCCCCAGCACCAAGCGTGTATTGCTTGCCGCGCCGCGCGGTTATTGCGCGGGCGTTGACCGCGCCGTGATTGCCGTGGAGAAGGCGTTGGAGTTGCATGGCGCACCCATTTACGTGCGCAAGGAAATTGTGCACAACAAGTATGTGGTGGAGACGCTCACGGACCGGGGCGCCATCTTTGTCTCCGAGACGGACGAGGTGCCCGAGGGTGCGCGTGTGGTGTTCTCAGCGCACGGAGTCTCCCCAGCCGTGAAGGAGTCTGCGGCTGCACGCAGCTTGGTGACCATTGATGCGACCTGCCCCTTGGTGACCAAGGTGCACAAAGAGGCCATCCGCTTTGCGCGGGAGGGCCAAACCATCCTGCTCATTGGTCACTTGGGTCACGAGGAGGTTGAAGGCACGGCGGGCCATGCTCCCGAGAGCACCATCATCGTGAATTCGCCCGACGACGTGGCTGACTTGGAGGTCCCGGATCCCAGCAACGTGGTGTGGCTTTCACAGACCACGCTCTCGGTGGACGAGACCATGGAGACGGTGCGCCGCTTGCGGGAGAAGTTCCCCGAGATTCAAGACCCGCCCAGTGACGACATTTGCTACGCCACCCAGAACCGTCAGGTCGCGGTCAAGAAGATTGCGCCTGAGGCGGACTTGGTGATTGTGGTGGGTTCGGCGAACTCGTCCAACTCGGTGCGGCTGGTGGAGGTGGCGCTGCAGCATGGCGCCCGCGCGGCGTACCGCGTGGACCGGGCTGCCGAGATCAAGGATGAGTGGTTTGAGGGCGTGACCACGGTGGGGCTGACGTCTGGTGCCTCGGTGCCTGAGATTCTGGTGCGTGACGTGCTGGATCTGCTGTCCCGCAAGGGCTACGCGGATGTCGAAGAGGTGCGTACGGCGACTGAAGACTTGATGTTCTCGTTGCCGCATGAGATTCGGGCTGATCTGAAGGCGCGCGCCGCTTCCTAAATCAGCGTCGCAGGATTCTCGTCCGGCTCCTCGTCAGCATCGGCAACAAGATCCGGTGCCGCGATCAACCGAATGTCCGTCTCAGCACGCTCCACCTCGGGCAGTTCTGCCGCGATGTGTTGCATCTCGCCAAACTTGCGGGCGCTCACCAACACGCGGGACTCCATGGACGCCACCGTGGCGTTGTAGGCCTTGCTCGCGGCATCGAGTGACTTGCCCACGCGCGCCAAGTGCCCACCCATGGTGACCAGGCGGTCAAAGAGTTCCTTGCCTGAGGCCAAAACTTGCTGCGCGTTCTTGGCCAGAGCGTCTTCCTTCCACGCGTGAGCTACCGTGCGCAGCATGGCCACCAACGTGGTGGGAGTCGCGATCACCACATTTCGTGAGAACGCGTACTCCTGAAGCAAAGGGTCCTGCTCAATTGCACTTTGATAAAAGGCTTCGGAAGGCACAAACATCACCACGAATTCGGGAGCCGATGGGAATTGCTCCCAATACTTCTTGCCTGACAAATCGTCTACATGCTTCTTCACGTGACGCGCGTGAGCGACCAAGCGCTCGGCACGCACAGCCTCGTCGTCTGTCTCAAAGGCCTCGAGCAGTGCGGAGAGCGCCACCTTGGAATCCACCACAATGGTGCGCCCGCCCGCGAGCTTCACCGTCATGTCTGGCCGCAGGTTCTTGCCCTCGCCGTCACGCACGTTTTCTTGCTCTTCAAAGTCCACGTGGTTGACCATGCCGGCCAGTTCCACCACGCGCCGCAATTGCACTTCACCCCAGTTGCCACGCACGTCAGAACGCCGCAACGTATTGATGAAGTCAGAGGTCTTCTTGTCGAGTTTCTCGCTCGCCTCCACCATTTGGCGCACTTGCTGAGCAAGAGCGCTCTGGCCCTCGGCACGCGCCTTGTCCGCCTCAGTGGTTTGCCGCTTCACCTCGTCCAACGCCTTGGACATGGGTTCCACCATTTGCTTCACGGCCGCCTCGCGCTTGGCAAGCTCCGCCTCTTGAGCTTGCTGCGCGCGCTTGAAACGTTCCTCAGCCGTGTCCATGAGCGTCTTGGAGCTCTTGTCGAGAACCTCTGAGGCGAGCGACCTGAACTGCTCCTTGAGAGCCTCTTGGTCGGCGCGCACCTGGGCCACATACCGCTCGTGTTCGGCGCGGAGTTCCTGTTCCCGCTGCTGTGCTGCCGCCGTGACCTCGGACACTTTGGTCTCCAAAGCATCGGCGCGGGCAAGAGCCAAGGCGAGGTCGGTGCGGGTCTGGGCATCAGCACCACCCCCTCGAGCGGCGCGCAGCGACGCGAGCAAATAGCCCACAGCCAAACCCAGCACGGCTCCAAGCAGGGCAAATAGCAATTCCGTCATGCGCCCACTGTGTCACGGGATGCTGACAACCGCGGAGTGTGACACGGGGGACCGCGGACCCACAGGCCGCGAGACCAGGAGTGATATTTCCGGTATGTCCGATGTGACATGCATCACACTTTGTGCGTAAGCAATGCAAAGTTTGCAATGTGTAATCAGTTCGTTATCTGCATTTTCTTACGATGAATGAATCGTGAGGAAACGCCTCGCGTCCCGTGTGACTGGCAAGGGCGACTCACAATCCCGCCTTTGCCTATCCGCGACCAGTGAAAGGAGTCGAGTATGAAGCTCGGCGTATTTGCGAAAGGACTAGCCGTGGCGTCCGCGTCAGTGCTGGTTCTAGCGGCGTGCTCGTCGGGTTCCGACGACTCGTCCTCAGGAGACCCAGTAGCACCCGGTGGCGAAGCCATCGTTCTTGCGAACGGCTCGGAGCCCCAGAACCCCCTGATCCCCGGTGCCACCAACGAGGTAGGCGGCGGCCGCATCATCGACTCGATTTGGGCAGGCCTGATCTACTACGACGCTGACGGCGCCGTGCACAACGAGGTCGCGGAATCCGTGACCCAAGTTGACGCAGAGAACCTCGAAGTCAAGATCGCCGAAGGCTGGACCTTCACGGACGGTACGCCTGTCAC
>JAEYYZ010000200.1 GCA_023428185.1 Actinomycetes bacterium | reverse complement strand
AAGGCTGTCTCGGAGGTGCCTGAGGACCTCGATAAGCAAGCCGAGTTCTTCGACAAGATCCAAGACTCGCTGGCAACGCGACTCCGCGAAGACAGCTGAGCCCGTGCGGCTTGACCGCGCGGTTGTGGAGCGAGGGCTAGCGCGTTCGCGTTCCCATGCCCACGAACTTATAGCACGTGGAGCCGTGCTGGTAGACGGCGCTGTGGTTACCAAAGCGTCGTGGGAAACATCTCCGGACCGGGTCACGCTAGAAGACGCCGTCCCGTCCCACTATGTGTCGCGCGCCGCGCTCAAACTTGTGGGCGCGCTCGATGCGTGCGAGCCCTTAGGCCTAGACGTGTGCGGCCGTGACGCCCTCGATGCGGGCGCTTCCACGGGAGGATTCACCCAAGTCTTGCTCGAGCGAGGTGCCCGCCACGTCATAGCTCTCGACGTGGGTCACGGTCAGTTGGCGCCGCAGATTGCAGGCGATCCTCGCGTGACTGCCGTTGAGGGCGCCAACGTGAGGGACTTGACTGGCGGCTCACCCGGAGCCGGGGTTTCCCTCGTTGTCGCGGACTTGAGTTTCATTTCGCTGACCCTGGTGGTGAAGCCTTTGGTGGACTTTGCCGCGGCCGACGCGCATTTCCTACTTATGGTGAAACCGCAGTTCGAAGTGGGACGATCCCGGCTGAGTAAGCACGGTGTGGTGAAGGACGATGCCTCCAAGCGCGAGGCGGTTCACCGAGTTGTCGTACACATGCAAGACAATGGGCTCGGTATTCACGCTGTGGAACGAAGTTCGTTGCCTGGTCCGGCGGGTAATGAAGAATTCTTCGTGTGGGCCTCCGGCTCGTGGCAGGCTAGGAGAGCGGGCACGCCGCTCGTGCTGGACGACGCTGGGGTTGCGCAAGCAATTGCCGGTGCGGTGAAAGGGAACACATGACCCGGCGAATCCTGATCGTCGCAAACCCTCGCCGTGAGGACACCCTCGCGGCATCGGAGCGCGCGCACGAGGAGTTGAGCCGGCACGGCATTGAGGCGTGTACAGAGGTTGGCGACGCGCCCATTGAAGCAGCGATTGTTTTTGGCGGCGATGGCACGATGCTTCACGCTGCGCACATCTTGCGCGGAACGGGAGCGCCCATGCTGGGCGTGAATATGGGTCACGTGGGCTTCTTGGCCGAAATGGACAGGGAAGAGATCGCCCACGCCGTTGAGCGCCTGGTGCATCGCCACTATGAGGTGGAGGAGCGCGGCACTGTCGACGTGTTCGTCACCAACCCTGACGGAACGACCGACTCGGGCTGGGCACTCAATGAGGTGACGGTCGAGCGTTCCGACTTGAGGCGAACCATCACGCTGGCACTGGCCGTAGATAGCCACCCCGTCTCTACTTTTGGCTGTGACGGCATCATCATTGCCACCGCCACAGGATCCACGGCGCACGCATTCAGCGCGGGAGGGCCCGTGTTGTGGCCGGATCTTGACGCGCTGCTCATGGTGCCCCTCGCGGCGCATGCCTTGTTTGCTCGGCCGCTCGTGGTGGGACCGGGCTCTGTGTTTGGGATTCGAGTGCTGGATGACTCCGATGCCGACTGCCTGGTGGTGCTCGATGGCTCTCGGTCCATTGACGTGCCGCGAGGAGGCAGGTTGGAGGTACGGGTGGGAAACGAGAAGGTTCGTTTGGCGCGTACCACCGACGCCCCATTCGCTGAGCGTCTCGTTCGTAAGTTCCATCTGCCGGTCCAAGGCTGGAGGGGTGGACGCTCCACCCCGGAGGCCTAAGCCACCGTCATGCTTCACGAACTGTCCATCACTTCGCTCGGCGTCATCGACTCCGCACGATTGAACCTGGGACCCGGGCTCACGGTAGTCACGGGCGAGACGGGTGCTGGCAAGACCATGGTGCTCACAGGACTCGGATTGATTCTGGGCGGCAAGGCCTCTCCAGACGCGGTACGCACAGGGGCTGAGGAAGCGGTAGCGGAGGCCGTGCTGGACTTGCCCGAGAACAGTGAAGCAGCCCTCCTTGCCGCCGATGCCGGGGTTCGGGTTGACCCGGACGGCACCGTCACCGTGACGCGCACCGTGGGTGCCACCACCCGTTCCCGATCCATCTTGGGTGGGCGCACAGTGCCGCAAACCCTCTTGGCCGAAGTCGGTGGAGAGACTATTACCGTCCACGGTCAAGCCGACCAACTGCGCTTGCGTACCCCAGCGCGGCAGCGCGACAAGCTTGATGCCTTTGCCGGAGCCGACCACGCCGAGCTCCTCGCTCGCTACAAGGAGGCTTGGCAACAGTGGGTAAACGCGCGCGACGAGAGTGAACGCATGCGCGCGGGTGCTGGCGCTAATCGCGCGGAAGTCGATCGTCTTCGCGAGGACTTGGCGGCCATCGCTGAGGTGGAGCCGCTACCTGGCGAGGATGAGGCACTCGCAGCTGAAGCGAGTGCACTCGAGAATGCCGAGTCCGTGCGGCTCGGTTTGGCTGGAGCGCACGCCGCCGTGGCGGGAGATTCGGATATCAACACGCTCACCGCAGTGGAAGCGGCTCGCAGGTCACTAGCGGAAGCCGCACGGCACGATGCTCGACTGCAACCGCTGGAGCAAAGACTCTCTGAAATCTCGTACTTGGCCGCGGACGTCGCTACCGAGATCGCCGGCCACCTCGACGCACTCGACGCGGATCCGTTACGGCTCGACGCCATCCACGAGCGCAGAGCCCAGTTGGCTTCCCTTGCCCGGCGCCTGGGGATTCCCCTGACCGAGGTGGACGCCTACGGGGCGCGCGCTGCAGCACGCGTGGCTGAAGACGACAATTGGGATCAGGCCCTCGCTCAACGCGAAGACCAGGAACGTCAAGCGCGCGCACGCCGCGACGCGTTGGCCGCTGAAATCACGGCTTCTCGCCAACGAGCGGCGGATGCACTTGCCGGTAGCGTGCGGTCCGAATTGGCATCGCTGAGTATGCCCGATGCTGACTTCCGGGTGACAGTAGCGTCTGGAGAGCCAGGTCCCCACGGAGCCGACACCGTCACGATGCTCTTGGCAGCGCACCCAGGGGCGTCCCCTCGGCCGGTGGCGGAAGCGGCATCGGGCGGCGAATTGTCCAGGATCATGCTTGCGATCGAGGTGTCTCTTGCCGCCGCAGCACATGCCAG
>JAEYYZ010000189.1 GCA_023428185.1 Actinomycetes bacterium | reverse complement strand
GCGGCCCGTCACGGGCCCCGCGCCTGAGGCGAATACCCAGGACAGCAAAGCCACCATGATGATGGTGCTGGGTTGGAGGATCACCTTGGCGCCCAGCAACCTACCTAGGCTGATGCCTTTGGTGGCTTGTCCGGTGTCCGTCATGCGATAACCGTAGTCGGTGGCGGCGTGGATAACGGCGTGCGTGTCAGGTGTCGCGCGTAAGTTGGGGCCATGACCCGCGCGCCGGCCGTTCCAGCTATCTCGCCTTCGCGCGCTGCAGACTTCCAGCAATGTGCATTGTTGTATCGCTTCCGGGCTATCGACAAGGTTCCAGAGCCGCCCTCGGCAGCACAAGCGTTGGGCACGCTGGTGCACTCCGTTTTGGAGCACCTCTTTGACGCAAGCCCTGCCGAGCGCACCTTGGATGCCGCCATTGGCGCGCTGGGGCCAGGGTGGGATGCCATGGTGGCCGCGCAGCCTGAACTGATATCACTGACACCTGACCCGCCCGCGCGGGAGCGTTTCTTGGCAGACGGCGCGCAGCGGCTTGCCGTGTACTTCCAACTCGAGAACCCGGAGCGCTTGGAACCCGCCGCGCGTGAAGAACTCATGGAGTTCCGCCTCGAGGGCGGCCCCACCCTGCGAGGAATCGTGGATCGCATGGACGTGGCGCCGGACGGGGCCATCCGCGTCATCGACTACAAAACGGGCGCTAGCCCCAAGGCTGCCTACGGCCAGCAAGCCGACTTTCAAATGCGCTTCTACGCCTTGCTCATCGAGCGCCTCCACGGCCGCAGGCCGGCCCTTTTGAGGTTGCTGTACTTGAAAGACGGCGGCGTCAAGGAACTCTTCCCAGACGAACAGGACTTGGTGGCGGTGGAGCACCATGTGCGCACCCTCTGGGCGGACATCCAGGTGGCGGCGCGCACGGGCCGCTTTGCGCCTAGACGCTCGCGGTTATGTTCCTGGTGTTCATTCCAGGCGCTGTGCCCCGAGTTTGGAGGAGATCCTGGCCCTGTGGACCCGGATCGGGTGGAACGCGCGGTGGGGGTACGCCCCGGCTCGTGAGAACGCGGGGTCGCGGATCGCCTAGGTCTCGCCGCCCAGCTCGTCGCGCGTATGGCCCGCCAGGATGGCGGCGAGGTCTTGCACCGTCAGCCCATCAAGGCTGCGCACCCGAGTGAGGCCAGGCAAAGGCGGCAAGGGCGCCAAGCGACGCACGGCAATGGTGGCCGCCCCAGCGTCGTAAGCAGAGAGCGTGCCGCCAGGAGAGTCTTCGATGGCCACGCATTGAGTCACATCCACTCCCAAGCGTTCGGCAGCCGTCAGGTACGCCTCAGGATGGGGCTTGCCCTGAGAGACCTGATCTCCGGTCACCACCACCTCAAACATGTCGGGCGCGGCGGCGAGAAAAGCTTCCGTCATGGGGCCGTAAGACATCGTGACGAGGGCGCATCGGATTCCGGCTGAGTGCACGGCGCTCAGTAATGTCTTGGCATCGTCTTGCCACGGGACGTGACCCCTCACGCGTGCCGCCACCGCGTTGAGGAGGTCGCTCACCACCTCCGGCACGTCGAGGTCTACACCACGGTCGATGAGGATCTGTGCAGAGACGTCAAGCGGCTTGCCGATGAGCGACAAACCGTCTTCATGGGTCCAGTGCGCGCCATGGCGGGAGGTGAGATCAAGTTCGGCAGCAATCCAGTAAGGCTCGGAGTCAATGAGCGTGCCGTCCATGTCCCACAACACGGCCTGAGGCAAGGCATGTGCAGTCACAGCGGTTCAGTCTAGGCTGGACAGATGGAACCACAGAGCGCCTCCTCGCTTGCCGCCAGCGAATCGATCATGATCGCTGCCTTTGAGGGATGGAACGACGCCGGTTCGGCCGCGTCCAACGCCGTGGACCACCTTGCTGACACGTGGGGCGCACAGGACTACTCGACCATTGACCCTGAGGATTATCACGACTTCCAGGTGAGCAGGCCCGTGATTTCCAGGGTCCCGGACGGCGACCGCATCATTACCTGGCCGGGAACCGTAGTGTCCACCGCGGCTGGGCCGTTCACACGTGAGCGTCGCATCTCGTTGGTGCGCGGAATTGAACCCTCCATGCGGTGGCGGCAGTTCACCGCTGAAGTCCTTGACCTGGCTGAAGACCTTGAAGTGTCCACGCTCATCACGTGCGGCGCACTGCTGGTGGACGTGCCGCATACCCGCCCACTGCCCACCTTTGTGACATCCGAGGACGCGGCTACGCGGCGCCTATTTGGCTTGGACCGCTCCGATTACGAAGGTCCCACCGGAATAGTGGGCGTGCTCGCCCATGAGGCGCAAGCGCGCGGCATCACCGTGCTGTCCATGTGGGTGGGGATCCCGCATTACGTGGCTCATCCACCTAGCCCTAAGGGCACGCTCGCGTTGCTGTCGCAAATTGAGCGGTTCATTGGCGAGCCAGTGGAACTGGGCGACTTGCCGTACGAGTCAGAGGCTTGGCAGCGCGGCGCCGACGAACTCGCTGAAGAAGACGACGAAGTTGCCGCCCATGTGCGTCAACTTGAAGCGCTCATGGATGAGACCAGCCTGCCTGAGGCTTCAGGCGATGCCATCGCGGCTGAGTTTGAGCAGTTCTTGCGCCGCCGCGATGGCGGGACTCCGGGCCGTTAGTCGCTGCGCGGTGGTCCCGAGAGCGCGTGCTCGTTAGGTCGCGCTCAGCGCCCCTGCGGCCAGGAGACCAATGATGAGGCCAGCGAACGCCACGCGGTACACCACAAACGGCACGTACGAACCGCTCTTGAGCAACCTCAAGAACCACACGATCACCACGTAGCCCACACCAAACGCCACCACGGCGGCAATCACCGTTGCCGCGAGCCCGGGCCCGTGGGGAGCCGTGAGCTCATGCCATTCGGTGGCTAACTCAAAGAACCCTGATCCGAGCACGGCTGGAATGGCCAGCAGGAAAGAGAACCGCGCGGCAGCCTCGCGTGTGAGCCCCAAGAACAGTCCCGCAGAGATGGTGCCGCCTGAGCGGGACACACCCGGAATGAGTGCCGCCGCTTGAGCGAAGCCCAGCACGGCAACGTCGCGCGCACGCAAGTCACGTAGTTCGCGCTGTTTGGCGCCCACACGATCCGCCCATCCCAGTACCAGGCCAAACACGGCCAGCACTATCGCGGTGAGGTAGAGGTTGCGCAGCGCCGTCTCAATGGAGTCTTTGAAGATCACGCCCAGCACCACAATGGGCACTGAACCCAGGATCACGAACCAACCCATCCTGGCATCTGCGCTGTGGGCACCCATGCGATCGCGCCAGCCGCTGCCATCCCGGCCGCCCAGCGCACGGAACCACTCCCCCACAATGCGCACGATGTCTTTCCAGAAGTACACCAGCACTGCCGCCTCGGTACCTATTTGGATTACCGCAGTGAACGCGGCTCCTGGGTCACCCCCACTGGGCAATAGCGGCCCGATCACGCGGATGTGCGCGCTCGAGGAAATGGGCAGAAACTCTGTGACGCCTTGGATGATGCCCAGCACCACCGCTTCCCACCATGTCATTCCGCCACCCTACTTTCCGCGCGCCGCCGTCCGTGCACGCCAGGCCTTGGGTAGCGTCAAGGACATGCAGCGCAGGCGGATGGGACACAGCGGACTTGAGGTTTCGCGGCTGGCTTTGGGCACCATGACGTGGTCCAGGGATACCAGCGCCGACGAAGCGGGCGCCCAGTTTGATGCCTTCCTGGATGCCGGTGGCACGCTGGTAGATACTGCGGCCGCCTACGCCGACGGTGGGGCTGAGTCTCTCATTGGGTCCTTGCTGGGCGGGACTTTCACCAGAGGGGATATCCAGATCTGCACCAAGGCGGGCGTGAGGCGCACTGCGGAGGGCGGAGTGGTGGACGGCTCTCGCGATGGGTTGTTGAGTGCGCTTGACGCGTCGCTCCACCGGTTGGGCACGGATTACGTGGATGTGTGGCTCGTTCACGCATTGGATGCCTCGACTCCACTTGATGAGACCGTGCACGCGTTGGAAATTGCCGTGAACTCGGGCCGCGCCCGGTATGTAGGTGTCTCCAATTTTCCGGGGTGGGCTACGGCATGGGCTGCTGAGTTGGCGCGGCCGCGACCTGGGCTTGCGGCAGTGCAATGTGAGTATTCCCTGCTAGAACGGGGTATCGAGCGTGAAGTGCTTCCCGCGGCCAAGGCACTTGGTCTGGGTGTGATGGCGTGGTCACCACTGGGCCGCGGCGTTCTTACAGGTAAGTACCGGGCGTCGATTCCTGCTGATTCCAGGGCGGCTTCGGACCATTTGGCTGGGTTTGTGGAGCCGTACCTCACGGAGCGAGCGTCGGCCGTGGTGGACGCGGTCACTACCGCCGCCGCAGGCCTGGGCCGGACACCTTTGGAAGTGGCGCTCGCGTGGGTGCGGGACGCGCCCGGGGTGGCAACGGCGGTAGTGGGAGCGCGCACTGCGGAGCAACTTGAGGCCTCGCTAGAGGCCGAGGCACTGGAGCTTCCGGCGGCGATTAGGGCCGCGTTGGATGAAGTGACCGCCCCTGCCTTGGGTTACCCGGAGCGGCGGCTGTCATGACACGCGCTGGCGGGCACTACCTGAGGTCAAACTCGTCGAGGTCGTCGTCCAGTTCGTCTTCGTCTTCCACGGCGTGCGGGTCAAGGTCGGTGTCGTCGAGTTCTTCGTCCGCACCGTCATCGATCTCGTCCAGGCCTTCGGCGATCTCCTCGTCCAGCATGAGAGGCAACGCCTCGCCGTATTCGGAATCAAGAATGTCTTCGTATCGTTCAAATGATTCAGCAACAGCATCGAACGCATCATCCACTGCAGCATCGGTGGCACTACGGCGGGACTCGACGGCCTCCAAATGGGCTTCGAGTGCTGCGTTGAGGTGCCGCAGGGCTTCACGTGCTTGTGCGCTCATGCCTATGACGTTACCCGTGCAGCCAAGGAAAAGGGAGGGCCTATGAGGGAAAACTCATTCGCGAGTACCGGACACCGCATTGCGCCGCGGCTCGACAAGGGTGCGCGGGGGTCCCAGTTTGAGTGGCGGGTGGTTGATTTGCCGCGCCATGTTGCCCGCGCCGATGCCTTGGCTTTACTCACTGAGCAGGCCGAGTACGGCTCGTGGGAGTTGGCGCGGTCGGTGACGTTCATTGGGGGCGCTCGACGCGTGTGGTTGCGGCGCAGGCGCATTCGTGTGGTGCGCACGGATGTGGCGCCCGCGCGGTAGAGCCGGGTCGCCTAGGGCTATTAGCTGACAGCGTCCCCGTGATCATTGAGCGGGCGGCCCAGTAGTTCTGCCACCTTGTCGCCGGTCACTGGCGGCATAAACAGGAATCCTTGGCCGGTGACGCAACCTAGTTCTTCCAGGAAGGAGCGTTGCTCTTCCGTCTCTACACCCTCCGCGAGCACGGAGAGGCCGAGTGCCTTGCCCAGTTTTACCAGGGATGAGATGAGTTCGGCGCTGTTGTCCTCGCCGGAGAGGCTCTGAATAAAGGACCTGTCAATCTTGAAGGCCTCTACCGGGAATCGGTGCAGGGTTTCCAAGGAGGAGTAGCCCGTTCCGAAGTCATCGATGTGGAGGCGCAAGCCTGCCTCGTGGAGCTTGTGCATGATTCGTAGCGCCATCTCAGGCCTGCGCATCAGCACTCCCTCAGTGATCTCCAAGGTGAGAACGTCGGGCGTGAGATGGTGGCGTTGCAGCGTGGCAAGCACGTGCGAGAGCAAGTCCTGGCTCCAGAACTCCTTGTCCGAGATGTTGACGCTGACGTTGGCCACGCTGGTACCCCACTGCGCTAACTGGCGGCACACTTCGTTGAGCACCCAATGTCCCAACTGCACAATGAGTGAGGTCTCCTCAATATCGGCGAGGAAGGCGTCGGGTTCAATCAACCCGCGCTCCGGGTGGTTCCACCGCACCAAGGACTCGAATCGGTCCGCTCGCCCCGTGGCGAGATTGACGATGGGTTGGTAGTGCACTTCGAACTCTTTGCTTTGCAGGCCTTTGAGTACTTCCCGGGCCAAGGCTGCGCGGCGTCGGGCGCTGTCGTGCATGGGTGCGTCAAAGTAGGCCACGCTTCCCGGCTCCGCGGCCTTGGCCCGGTACATCGCGGCATCGGCGTCCCGCAAGACGTCCTCAGCAGAGGTGTAACCCACAGCGCTTGAGGCAATACCAATGGACGCGCGGGTCTCAATCTCGTGGCCGTCAAAGTTGCGCACTTGGCCCAGTGCGGCCTGAATTCGTTGAGCGGCCACCATGGCACGGCCCGGCTCGGTGTCCGCGAGCAGGATCACAAACTCATCGCCGCCAAAGCGGGCCGCGGTGTCCACTCCACGCAATTGGTGCGCAATCTCTGCGCCCACGGTCTTGAGCACCCTGTCGCCCATCTGGTGTCCAAGCGAGTCGTTGATGAGTTTGAAACCGTCAAGGTCGAGGAACAGCACCGAGTACGCAGTTCCGTCACGCTTCCAGCGTGCTATTGCCTGCTCAAGTTGCTGCACAAAGAGCTGCCGGTTGGGCAGGTCCGTGAGGGAGTCAAACAGTGCGGTGCGGCGGAGCTCGTCTTGGCGCCGTTGGGACTGCAGTGCGGCGCACAACAAGGCTGCCCAGTGCTGGAAGGTCTCGCGGGCTGTGGTGGAGTCCAGGTCCGCGACAAGGGCCAACAAGCCCCAGTCATGGTCTCGAGTGCTGACCGGCACTACCACGGTGATTTCACGGTCAGTAGCCGATGCCCTGGCCGTGAGCACTTGGGGCGGGAAGTCCTGGGCGGGCATGGTGGCGTCAATGAGATGGAGATCGCGCCCGTAGGCGTCGTACTCCCCCACTACCCGCAGCACTCCCGATTCAGCCTCACCCTCCCACAACGCCAAAGCGGCGGCTTTGACGCTGGTACCGCTGAGCCACAGCAAGTCACGAGGGTCTCCACCTGCGGTGTCCAGCAGCCCCGCATCCACCACGTACTGCTCGATGATCGCGTTGTCGTTGCGCTCCACTTGGTGAATGGCGGAGCCGGCTTGAGCACGCCACAGGGCGGCCGCAAGTCGCGACGGTATGGTTACCGACGTTGAGGCATCGCCCTCTGCTGTGGCGGCATGGGCGCGGGCGTAGTCCATGAGGGCGTCTGAGAACCGGCGGATAGTGTCCGCTCGGCTTGTGAGGTTCCACAAGCGGTTGGTGAGCGCCTGGGCCTCCGCGTTGGAAATGGCCTCTTGCCGTGTGACCAAGCCGATTGCATCGGTGACGAGTTCTTGCACGGCCGCGTGCGTGCGAACATCAACCTCTGCCGCACCGGTGAGGAGGGGGCGTTCCAGTACGTCCTGCAATCGTGACCGCAAGGGGTCTGCGTCGCCTTCGGCAGGCAGGTTGCCCATGCCCTCGCTGGTGACCGTGGCATCGGCCGTGCAACCGCACGATTCCCGCAAAACCAGTGCGGCGAGGTTGGGCATGAAGGTCTCGTTGGCTGGCGTTTCGCCACGGATGGCGGAGATGAGCAGGCGGCTCGCTAGGGCGCCTACCTCGTCAAAGCGAGCGTCAATGGTGGTGAGCGGTGGAGTGCTGAAGGTGGCGCCCGCCATGTTGTCGTAAGCGACCACGGCGATGTCGCGCGGTACCTCAAGGCCTGCTCCGTGGAGCGCCTCAATGAGGCCCAGCGCGTTGCGATCGGTGGCCACCACCAGTGCGGTGGGGCGGTGCGGGGAGTCGATGATGCCGCGGGCGGCGATGGCCCCTCCGGTCTCACCATTCTCTGGAGACTCAAAGAGGTGCCCGGCTGCCATGGTGTGGCCGTGTTGCTCCAAGGTCTTTCGGAAGGCGTCGTACCGGTCGCGGATGTCCCGCTGGCCCAGGTTCCCTACAAAGCCGATGCTCGTATGGCCGTGGGCGAGGAGGTGTTCCGTGGCAGCCACGCCGCCCAGGTAGTTGTCGGGACGCGCCACTGGAGCGTGGAAGTCCTCCATTTGCGTGCTGGATAGGAGCACCACGGGCTTGTTGGCCTCATGAAGGTTGCGCAAGTACTCCTCACCCACCGCAGTAGTGAGTGAAATGACGCCATCTACCTGCGACCATGCCACAGGAAGGTCAAAGTCGCCTTGCTCGCCGGCTTGATCCCTGGGCGCAAACTCCTGCAGAGTTTCTACGACGACGAGGCGGCCGTCCGCTGCCACAATCTCCCTGGCAACACCTGTCAGGACGTCCGTGAAAAAGTCATAGCCAAGGCTGGGAGTCAAAACCAACGCGGTCAGCGGGCGGGCCATCTTTGTACCCTTCTCCGGTCACGAAGTTGCTTACGGCTTGCTCTTTCATCGTAGTGACGTGCGCGCG
>JAEYYZ010000187.1 GCA_023428185.1 Actinomycetes bacterium | reverse complement strand
CTGCAATGCGGACCGCTGCCTCGTCCAATTGGACGGTCAGTCGCTCAGCATCTGCCTTGGCAGCGCGAGCCGCGGCACCTAAGTGGCCCAGTTGTTCGGCAACAGCCGACATCCGCGCATCGGATTCGTTGAGCCGCGCCAGCGTCACCTCATGGTGCTGGGACGCTTGAGCCTCTCGCTCCTCGGCGGCCTTGATCTGGAAAGTGGTCTGCTCGTACCGGTGGGCGGCCTGGTCCCGTTGAGTCTTCGCTTTGTCCAGTTCCGACTGCAAGTGCAGCACGCTCGGGGCGTCTCCCGCACCCCCGGAAGCGTTGCGGCCACCCAGGAGGTCACCACGTCGGGTAACCGCAGTGATGTCACGGTTCTTAGTGACCACTGTGCGCGCTGCCGCGAGGTCATCCACCACCACTACACCGGAGAGGAAGGCGCGCACCGAGTCCACCAAGCCCGCAGGCCCCTGAACGAGGTCCGATGCCCAGGCGGCCCCGGCGGGAAGGTCCAAAGCGGGGTTGCTGGGGCGAGCGGACGGATCCGCCACTACAAACCGTGCGCGGCCCGCGTCTTCATCTCTTAGCCAGCGGATGGCGTCTACTGCCGCCTCTACTGAATCCACGGCCACGGCATCGGCCAAGGGACCCAAAGCCGCTGCGATGGCATCTTCAGAACCGGGATCCACGTCAATAAGCGAAGCTATGGTGCCTTTCACGGATCGCGGACCGGATGCGAGCAACGCGCCAGCGCCATCCTTACGGACCAGTGACAACTCGAGCGCCTCGGCCTTGGCTGCCCACGTGTCCCGTTCGCGTTGGGCCACATGGAGGGCCTCGCGCAAGCTGGCGAGATGTTCCTTGGCGGCGTCGAGCTCAGCCACCGCGGCCTCATGCGCCTCGTCAAGATCTTCCTCGCCTTCCTCTACCGAGGTGACGGTGTTCTCGAGGTGCTGGAACTGGCTCGTGGCATCGTGCGCCCGCTGTTCAGCCGCGGTCAAGGACTCTTGGAGGCGACCAATCTCGGCCTCCACCGCCTCCACACGCGACCGGCGCGCAGCTACGTCTCCCGCCAAGCGGGCCACCCCTTCGCGGCGGTCGGCGACGGAGCGCAAGAGGTTGGCGAGGTGCTTTTCCGACGCCTCGGCCACGCGTTCGGCCTCAGTGCGGGCTTGCTCGGCTGCGGTGAGCTCTACTCCTGCAGCAGCTACCTCCGCGTCAAGTTCTGCACGCGCGGAGTGGGCCCTCTCCAGTTGCTCGTCGAGATCCACTAAGTCGGTAGGCGGCACGTTATCCACGGCGGAACCCAGCATGCGCACTCGCTCTTCAGCGAGCGTGCCCAAGTTACGCAGGCGTTCACGGATGGCGCTCAAGCGGTAAAAGATGTCGTTGGCGCGCGTAAGAGCAGGGGTCGCCTCGGCAGACTCTCGCTCGAGGTCCGCGAGCTTGGCACGGGCGGCGGTGAGCGAGGCCTCCACGGCGGCTCTGCGCTCAAGCAGAGCGGATTCGTCTGCCTGCTCTTGCTCAAGCGTGCCGCGCAACGTGGCAATGTCGTCGGCCAACAAGCGGGATCGGGCGTCTCGTACTTGGGCTTGGATGGTCTGCGCTTGACGGGCAACCTCCGCTTGCTTGCCCAACGGACCTAGTTGCCTGCGGATCTCGCCCGTGAGGTCCTGAACCCGCGTGAGGTTCGCCTGCATTGCGTCCAGCTTGCGCAGCGCCTTGTCCTTGCGCTTGCGGTGCTTGAGAATCCCTGCGGCCTCCTCGATGAACCCGCGGCGTTCCTCTGGGGTGGCACGCAACACGGCATCCAGTTGGCCTTGGCCCACAATGACGTGCATCTCGCGGCCAAGGCCGGAGTCGCTCAGCAGGTCCTGAATGTCCAACAAGCGGCAGGGCGAACCGTTGATGGCGTATTCAGATCCCCCGGATCGGAAAAGCGTGCGGCTGATGGTGACTTCGGAGTATTCAATGGGGAGGGCGCCGTCAGCGTTGTCGATGGTGAGAGATACCTCTGCCCGGCCCAAAGGTGCGCGTCCCGAAGTTCCCGCAAAGATGACATCGGCCATCTGCCCACCGCGCAGGGTCTTGGCGCCTTGCTCGCCCATCACCCACGCCAAGGCGTCCACCACATTGGACTTGCCAGAGCCGTTAGGGCCCACCACACAGGTGATGCCCGGCTCGAACTCCAATGTGGTCGCCGACGCAAAGGATTTGAAACCCCGTAGCGTCAGTGTCTTGAGGTGCACGCAGTCAGCCTAGTGAATGAGAACGGTTGCTCGGGGGGCGGTCAGCGGTCGAGCGAGGGGAACCAGATGGCGATTTCCCGCTCGGCCGATTCAGGGCTATCCGAGCCGTGCACAAGGTTCTGCAACACGGCCGTAGGCCACTGGCGTCCGAGGTCTCCGCGAATCGTTCCGGGTGCGGCCACGGTGGGGTCGGTGACGCCAGCAAGAGAGCGGAAGCCTTCGATGACGCGGTCGCCTTCGGCTACCACTGCCAAAGTGGGGCCCGAGAGCATGAACTCCACCAAGGGCTCGTAGAAGGGCTTGCCCACGTGCTCCGCATAGTGCTGCGCAAGCAAGTCTTCGGTCGCTTGTTCAAGCCTCACTGCCACGAGCCGGTAGCCCTTGGCTTCGATGCGTCGCAGAATTTCGCCAGATAGGCCGCGGGCCACGCCGTCGGGCTTGACCAGGATCAGGGTGCGTTCTGTCATGCGGAGAGCCTAACGGGCGCGCGTTGGTGCCTGGTGCCCGTGCCAGGATGAATCCATGATCACCGCCGCCGACTTTGCCACGTACCAAGACTTTCCGGTGCCAGGCATCTTGTTTTACGACATCGCACCCATCTTGGCGAGCCCCGTGAC
>JAEYYZ010000186.1 GCA_023428185.1 Actinomycetes bacterium | reverse complement strand
ACGTTGATCCGCAAGCCGCCCACCTTGACGGCGGTGTCGATGCGCAATGCCTCGATCCACAACCGCCCGGACGTGTAGACCAAGACGTACAACCAGAACACGCGGCCGCCGTAAAGCTGCCACTTGCGATCCAAGTACACGATCAGCGCGGCTCCGGCGAGTGCCCACACCATCTCGTAAAGGAACGTGGGGTGAAAGGTTTCATATTGCTCAAAGCCCGTAGGCCGGAATGCAGGGTCAATCTGCAGACCCCACGGCAACGTGGTGGGAGCCCCAAAGAGCTCTTGGTTGAACCAGTTCCCCAACCGTCCAATTGCTTGAGCGATGAGCACAGCGGGTGCCACGGAGTCAATGAACGCGAGCAGAGATACGCCCTTGCGCTTGCATCCAATCCACGCGCCCACCACGCCAAGGGCGACGGCACCCCAGATTCCCAGACCGCCTTCCCAAATCTTCAGAGCGTCAACGGGGTTGCCTCCTGCACCAAAGTACGGGCCGGGCGTGGAAATGACGTGATAGATGCGGCCACCGATGATGCCAAAGGGCACGGCCCACACGGCGATGTCTGCCACTACCTCGGCATCGCCACCCCGCTCCACCCAACGTTTGGTGGTCAGCCAAATGGCAAAGAAGATCCCCGCGAGAATGAACAACGCATACGCGTGAATGGTGAGGGGTCCCACGGAGAACTGCGACCACTCCGCTGGCGGACTTGGGATAAACGTGCGCGTCATGCTTGGCCTTCCTTACAGGTGGCTACGTACTCCGTGAGCAAGTTCTTGGGCTTTGGCGCGTAGGGCTGCAAACGCGGTGGCCTCGTCCGGGTTGTCGGTGACGCAACGTACGAATGCGGACCCGACGATCACTCCGTCGGCGTATCGCGCCACGTCGGCGGCTTGATCGCCTGTGGAAACACCAAGGCCTACACACACGTGGCGCGCTCCCGCAGCCCGGGTGTCGCGGACTAGACGCTCGGCTTGGCTGCCAACGGTGGCACGTTCGCCGGTCACACCCATGAGCGAGGCTGCATAGATGAAGCCTGTGGTGGCTGAAACCGTCATGTGAATCCGCTCTTGCGTTGAGCTTGGCGCCACCAGAAACGTGGTGGCAAGGCCATATTGCCCCGCCACGGTGAGCCATTCTTGAGCCACATCCGGGGTGAGATCAGGCAGGATGACACCCGACCCGCCCGCTTGGGCGAGGTCGCGAGCAAAGCGGTCGAGCCCGTACTGAAGGATGGGGTTGTAGTAGGTCATCACCACGGCGGGCGCCCCCGCGCTCACCGCCGCTTTGACCCCGTGGAAGACGTCAGCAATACGGGCACCAGCACGCAACGCGTGCTCAGCGGCCAACTGAATAACGGGGCCATCGAGCACTGGGTCCGAATACGGCACGCCCACTTCGATGATGTCCGCACCCGATTCCACCATGGTGGTAATGGCGCGGCATGACGCTTCAACGGACGGGTAGCCCACCGGGTAGTACGCAATGAGCGCAGAACGACCTTGGGCGCGGACATCGTCCAAGACCGTAGCGACGGCGTTCATGAGGTGGACTCCATCAACCCAAACCAGCGCGCGGCTTGCTCCACGTCTTTGTCGCCACGTCCCGACAAACTCACCAGAATCGTGGCGTCAGGGCCCAGTTCCTTCCCTAGCCGCATCGCGCCCGCCAGTGCGTGAGCGGACTCGATAGCAGGCAAAATCCCCTCCGTGCGGCTCAGCAAGGCGAAAGCCTCCATCGCCTCAGCGTCACTGACCGGCCAGTACTCCGCCCGGCCGATGCTCGCGAGGAACGCATGTTCAGGCCCAACGCCCGGGTAGTCAAGCCCAGCGGAGATCGAGTGGGACTCGATGGTTTGGCCATCCTCGTCCTGAAGGATGTAGGAGCGCGAACCGTGGAGCACACCAGGTCGACCGCCGGTGATGGTGGCGGCATGCCTACCGGTCTCCACGCCATCGCCAGCTGCTTCGCAACCGATGAGCCGAACCTGAGCATCGTCCAAGAAGGCATCAAAGATACCGATGGCGTTGGACCCACCGCCCACACAGGCCACCACGGCATCGGGAAGGCCTCCCAGCGCTAACAACTGTTCGCGTGCCTCCACACCAATGACTCGCTGAAAGTCGCGAACCATGGCTGGCCAAGGGTGCGGACCTGCTGCGGTTCCAAAAATGTAGTTGGTGGTCTCCACATTGGTGACCCACGTCCGATACGCCTCGTTGATGGCGTCCTTGAGGGTACGGGATCCCGAGGTCACTGGGATTACCTCAGCGCCCAGCAGTCGCATGCGCGCCACGTTGAGGGCTTGCCTGCGAGTGTCTTCTTCGCCCATATAGATCACACACTCGAGATCCATGAGCGCCGCGGCAGTAGCGGTGGCGACACCGTGCTGACCCGCTCCGGTCTCCGCTATCACTCGCGTCTTGCCGATGCGCTTTGTCAGGAGGGCCTGGCCAAGGACGTTGTTGATCTTGTGGGAACCGGTGTGGTTGAGGTCTTCGCGCTTGAGGATGACGGTGGCACCGCCCGCGTGGCGAGCGAATCGCGGTACTTCCGTCACGATGCTGGGACGCCCGGTGTATTCACGCGCCAAACGCTCAAGTTCCGCACCAAAGGCTGGGTCGAGTCGGGCTTTGTCGTAAGCGTCCGTGAGCTCGTCTAGGGCTGCGACAAGTGCCTCCGGAACAAAGCGCCCGCCAAACTCACCAAAAAACGGCCCGGGGGCCGCTTGCAAGCTAGAACTCACGGACGCACCGACCGCAATGCCGGGTGCGCACCCGCCGCGACCATTTCGGCAACTGCGGTGCGAGGGTCACGATCCTTCACGAGCGCCTCGCCTACGAGCACCGCGTCGGCGCCCAAGCGGGCATACTCCACCACATCGTGGCTGTCCCGGATTCCGGACTCGGCGACCTTGACGATGCCGTCCGGGATGTGAGGCGCCACCCGGGCAAACGTGTTGCGATCCACTTCAAGAGTCTTGAGGTTGCGCGCGTTCACACCGATTACCTTGGCTCCCGCGTCAGCAGCTCGTTTCACTTCTTCAACGTCATGCACCTCGACCAAGGCGCACATGCCCAGGGAGTGAATGCGCTCCACGAGGCTCTCCAACGCCATTTGCTCTAGGGCCGCGACAATCAGCAACACCACATCGGCACCGTGTGCTCGCGCTTCCCACACTTGGTAAGGCGTAACGATGAAGTCCTTGCGCAGAATGGGGATGTCCACCTTCTGGCGCACTGCGTCGAGATCCGCCAGAGAGCCCCCAAAGCGGCGCTGCTCGGTCAAGACGGAAATGATCGCCGCTCCCCCAGCCTCATACTCAGTGGCCAACGCGGCTGGGTCTGAGATGTCGGCGAGGTCTCCCTTGGATGGGCTTGAGCGCTTGACTTCGGCGATAACGGCGACCTCATCGCGGCACAGCATTTGGTGCGCATTCAATGCCGAAGTCTGCCTATGGGCACGCTCTTTGAGCGCGTCCATAGACACTGCTTGTTCGCGAAGCGCAAGGTCTTCCCTTACGCCTGCAACGATGCCATCGAGCACACTCATGCCGGGCCACCTCCCCAAGTGACCATGCTACCGCCAGTGATTTAGGTCCCAGACCGTGCGTTGGCGTGCGCTCCAGTACCTCTAGCGGTTCTCGCAGAAAGACGAGCTGGGGTCCTCTTCGCAGAAGCCGTCCCAGAACGAATCCTGGAATGTGGGATCCAACCAGATGAAGATGGCGACGATGCTGGCGATCACACCGACGATGCCGAGCACCATTCCAGCGATTGCCATTCCGTTGCCGCCGCCGGTACCGCGTTTGACATCACGTTGCGCGAGCACACCGAGAATGATTGCCACCACCGAGGTCGGGATGGTGATGAACCAGCAGAGGCACAGGAATATGGAGCTCAATCCCAAGATGAGCGACGTGATGGCTTTGCCCATGCGCAGTTTGGGCGGGCCGTACTGCCCGTAAGGGATGGGCTGACCTGGCTGTTGCGGGTAGCCCTGCTGGGGGTACCCCTGCTGGGGGTAGCCCTGTTGCGGGTAACCCTGTTGGGGGTAAACCTGCTGAGGATAAGGAACCGGCTGATAAGCAGGCGGCGGTGGTGCGGGAGGCTCCGGCGTGGGTGCCTGCGCGTTCGGAAATGGGTCGAGCGGTGCGTCCGGCGAAGGGGTCTGACCGGCGTCGTCTTGTCCGGGAGGAGGCACTGACATGGGAGTCCTTATCTACGGTGAAAGGTAGGGAGCGAACAACGGCAGATTGCGCATGATCCAGAACAGGGCCATAAGGGCGACCACTATCCAGATGGTTCGGGTTGAGAAGTTTGCTTGAGGAACGTTGAAGCCAGCAATAGAGGCTATCCACCACACCATGCCCACTACTGCCGCGGGCACCACGAGCACCGTGAAGAAGGCGTTCATCTGCAATGCGTGAACAAGATCGCCTTGTGTGAGGTCGTATGCGGCCCTGGTGGCACCGCAACCGGGACAGTACAAGCCGGTGGTGTGCAAGAGCGCGCAAGGCCCTGTGAGCGACGTCTCGTACGGATTGCGCACAGCCACGTACGTGACAGCCGCAGTGACTGCGGCCGTCACCGCGGCGGGAGCAGCAAAACGCACGGGCCGAACCCGTGGTTCTCGCTCCACGCCGCGGTGGCGCACCTCAACGGTCATGACAGGTCTAGGCCAAACACGGTCAAGGCCTAGTACGTGGACCAGTCGGTGGGAGCAAAGCTAAATGCCACGATGGCAATGAAGCCCACGATGGACAACACCAACCCGATGATGCCCATGATGAAACCAGCTTGTGACATGCCACGGTTGTTGGCTTCGCCGGCGTCGGCGGCCTTCTTACCCAACAAGCCGAGCACCAGGCCACCTGCTGCGAAGAGGAATCCTGCGCCCCAGCAGCACGCGAGCAACAGGCCCACGATCGCCAAGATGAGCGCGGTGATACCCATCCAGTTCTTGGGATACGCCGAGCCTGCGCTCGGCGGCATCGCGGGCACCACTGGCGGCGGGGGCGGGGGAATTTCAGACATTTCGTTCTCTCCTTCTAGCCAGACGATGGACGTGTAGAACGGTCCGGTTACACCCTACTCACGCAACGGCGCGAGTACGAGGCTGGTGGGGAAAATACCCCGTCACTGAAGGAATTACGGTGCGAGGTAAGGAGCGAACGCGGGGATGTTGCGCAGGACTGTGAACACCGTCACCACTGCCGCGAGAATCCACACCACGCTTGCTCGGTACCTGGGGGCCTTCCACGGGAGGCCTGCGGTAGCGCCCAGCCACCACCCCATAGCCACTAATGCGAGGGGCACTGTGACGAGAATCGCGAGCGCGTTGAGATTGAGAGCCGCAAGCACGTCGCCGTGGAGCAACGAGTGAACTGCGCGGAGTCCGCCGCAACCTGGGCAGTACAGTCCGGTACCGGCGTAGAAAATGCACGCAGGAAACGCGCCGGGTTCAAAAGGGTTACGAATATAGGTATATGCAACAGCGGAGGCGAGGGCCCCTACCGTAGCTGCTGGCGCCAGCCAACGTCTCACGGTGGGCGCTGAATGAGGAACATCCAACGCTAGGCCCACGCCTCCGCTCGTTGTCACAGATTAAGAGCTGAAGCTAGTGGTGTAGGTGCCGCTCGTGATACCCCAGATCAGACCGATGGTGCCAAGCACCGAACCGATGATGCCGAGGATGAAGCCCACCTG
Source organism: Actinomycetes bacterium (assembly GCA_023428185.1). Taxonomy (GTDB): domain Bacteria; phylum Actinomycetota; class Actinomycetes; order Actinomycetales; family Demequinaceae; genus Demequina. Next base: position 558 of record JAEYYZ010000186.1, on the reverse strand, counting down.
GCCAAGCGACCCGTTAGTGGCAAGTCCAGCCGCAGCGGCCTTCTTGGAGTTGAGGCCAAGGATGATCGCGGGGATACCGGCGAGCAGACCGCAGCACAGGATCGAGACGATGCCAAGTACAAGCGACCACACACCGAGGCTGTTCTTGCTACCCGACGCACCACCGGCGGCAGGCATTGCGGCCGGAGGGGGAGGAATTTCCGACATACGTGTTCTCCTTTGGTTGTTGACGCGCTGCCAGCGCGGCTATCGAAGAGGTTGCCCGTGACCGAGCGCCCTCAACACGGCCCCAGCGGCTAATCCCGCTACGACCACTCCGAGTCCCACCCAAATGAGCGGACCGTTCGGAATCATCATTCCCACACCGGAGATCGTCACGCCAAGAACGATGCCTGCCATGGTTGCCCAGCCAGCCACAGTTTTGCCGTGATTGTGGGGAGCAACGTCCGGAAGGTGTTCGGGTTCGAGGTGGTGCGACGACAACGTTCTTCTCCTTAGTGCAGGTCTGGCGACAGTCTAGCCATGGGAAGGCGCTCGTAGTCGAGAAGCGCGTGTCAC
>JAEYYZ010000160.1 GCA_023428185.1 Actinomycetes bacterium | reverse complement strand
GGTGGAAGCCCATGGCCTCCGCGGTGTTGCGGACGTCGCAAAGGTCGAGTTGGCTCGCCATGGCAACGTACGCGGTATTCACGGAGTTGGCGGTGGCTTGCCACACGGGCTGCTGGACGGCGGCGAGGCCTTCTGAGTTGCCTGGCTTCCACGTGCCCACATAGCCGCCTCCACCCTCACAGTTGGCGCGCCAATCCTTGAGTTGCCATTCACGGATTGATCCGGATACCACCTGGTTGAGCGAGTGGCCCGTGCGCAACCACTCCGCCAGAATCACCGGTTTGAAGGATGATCCAGGCGAGAAGCCTCGTGAACCACCCATCTCGCGGTCCACGGCATAGTTGATGGCGGTGGAGTTAGGTTCCTTGGAGGTGGGGTCAAAGGCGCGGTTCTGGGACATCGCAAGAATGTTGCCCGTGGGGTTATCGAGAGCAACAAGTGCGGTCGCTAAGCCTGACTCATCACCAGGGGGGATAGTAGCCGTGAGTTCCTCGTTTGCCGCCGCCTGCGCGTTCACATCAAGAGTGGTGATGATGTTGAGGCCACCGCGGTAGAGCAGGTTGAGGCCCTCACCCTTGAATGCTTCGTCCTTGCCGATCACCTTGGTGACGTAGTCGCAAAAGAACGGTGCAAGGTCTGAGGCGGCGCACGAGAACTTGGGGTACGTCAGGTTCAACGAGTCTTCGATGGGAGTGCGCGAGAACTGGTAGTACTCGACGTTGGTAATCATCTGCTGGTCACGCATCACGCCAAGCACGATGTTGCGGCGAATGGTGGAGTTCTCGGGGTTGCGCACTGGGTCCCATTTGCTGGGGTTCTGGGTGATGCCAGCGATGGTCGCGGCCTGCAGTGCGTCCAACTCGCTCGCGGGGATTCCAAAGTAGAACTGAGCCGCCGCTTCCACGCCATACACCGACGGACCAAACTGCGCGATGTTGAGGTAGGACTCGAGGATTTGCTCCTTGCCGCAGTCCACCTTGGGATCCTCAGTACACACGTTGCCGTGAATGCTGTTGAGTTTCTCCTCGTAGGCGAGGGCTAGGCGCCACTCACGAATCTTGCGCTCAAGCGACACTTCGGTAGCGGCCTTGGCCGCTTCCGTGTCGCCAGAGGCTTCGGCGGCCTCACGCAATGTGTTCTTAACTAACTGCTGAGTCAGGGTGGATGCACCTTGAAGGTCATCGGCAGTGACCGTCAAGTACGCAGCGCGCAACAGACCCTCGCCGTCCACGCCGTTGTGCTGCCAGAAGCGCTTGTCTTCCACAGCCACCACTGCCATCTGCATGAAGGGCGAAATCTCCTCCAACGGCACGACCTTGCGGTTCTGCACAAAGAAGGTCGCCAGCAAGTGCTCGCCGCGGGAGTCATAGATGTACGAGGACTGCGGCAAGTCGGTGTTGTCGAACTCCTGCGGCAGTGCCTCAAAGATGGTGGCGGTGCCGTTGGCGGCGGTTCCAGCAACGGTCACGGCCGGCAAGGCGAGCCCTGCCAGCAAGATGCCGCCCATGACCGAGAAGGCCACAAAGCCAGCCAGCGCCGTCAGCAATTGGACGAAAGTGACGCGTCCGTCGCGACGCGCGCGGTCGGAGGTGAGGAAACCCATGTATCAACCTTACGTGGTGGCGCCAAGGCGCATACAAGTCGCCTCGGCAACGAGCGGCAAGCCTTAGCGGTTCCCCGCTGGCGGGTCTAGGCTCGGTGCATGACCACTTGGGAGTATTCCACTGTTCCGCTCATTGAGCATGCCACCAAGCAAATCTTGGACCAATGGGGAGAGGACGGATGGGAACTCGTGACCGTCATCCAAGGCCCCACTGGCGGACTGGTTGCTTATCTCAAGCGTCCTCGCGCATGAGCGCTAGCGAAGCTCTCACGCGCCTTGGCATCGTTCTCCCCCCGGTAGCGACCCCCGCTGGCAGCTATATTCCTGCCTCGCGCCACGGTGACCTTGTCTACACCTCTGGGCAATTACCGATACGCGAGGGGTCGCTGGTAGCTACGGGGCATGCGGGTGCAGACGTCTCCGTGGAAGATGCGGCGTTTGCGGCCCGCGTGGCGGCGTTGAATGCCGTGGCGGCGGCCGCTGAGGTTGCTGGCGGGATCGACAACATCACTCGTGTGGTGCGCGTGGTGGGCTACGTGTCCAGCGCACCGGACTTCACCCAGCAACCCGCGGTGATGAATGGCGCATCGGACGTCTTGGGCGAGATCTTCGGTGAAGCCGGCAAGCACGTGCGCTCTGCGGTGGGCGTGGCGGCGTTACCGCTTGGCGCAGCAGTGGAAGTGGAACTCGTTGTAGCGGTGAAGGACTAGTCCGAGTGCATTAGCGCGAGCGAGCGCGCAATCGCTCCGGCTCGTAGACCTCCACGGCGCCAATGTGGACGTCAATCCATCCACGCGAGGCGAAGTCCGCGAGCGCCTTGTTGACTGTCTCTCGCGACGCACCCACCAGTTGGGCCAACTCCTCCTGAGTGAGGCCGTGGCGAACCGTAACGTGTCCGCGTTCCATGCGTCCAAAGCGGTGGCCCAAGTCCAAGATGGCCTTGGCAACGCGGCCAGGGACATCGGAGAAAATCAAGTCGGCCATGGTGTTGGACGTGCGGCGAATGCGCTGAGCCAACGCTCGCAACATGTGGCGAGACATCTCCAAGTGGTCATCAAGCCATGAGTCCAGGATGTGCTTGGGCAATTCATACACCACGGTGTCTTCCACGGCGTGCGCGCGGGAGAGTCGCGGTCCCGGGTCAAAGACAGACAGTTCGCCGAACATGTCGCCCACACCCAAGAGGGCGAGCAGGTTCTCGCGTCCGTCCCGAGCGGTGCGGGCGAGCTTAACCTTGCCCTTCACCACCACGTACATGGCTTGCCCGTCTTCGCCTTCACGGAAGATGGTCTCTCCCTTGGGGAACTCACGGCGCACCATCGACGTGACTAGCGAGCGCGCACTATCCGCGTCCATGCCCCCAAAGAGCGGCGCGGAACGGAGCAATTGCTCTTCTCTGGTGAAGTCAGGCATGGGTCAGTCGATTCGCGCGCGCATTGGCGCGGTAGTCGGCACCCATCGCTTCAACCATGGCCGCAGTCACTGTCTCCAAGTTCTCGCTCACGCGCGACTCGTAGGAACTCAGTCGCGCGATGAGTGTGTCGATGCGATCGATGCTACTCGGCAGAACGGGTTCACTGTTGCCCCAAAGGCATTCGGCGAGTTCGCGGGAGGTGGGAGCGTCGGCAGCCAAGGCCTCCCACGCCGCGGCGAGGTCCACCGCTCCGGTCTCACCTGGGGGACTCAAACGGGCCACGTCCAGGTCGCGGCGAGCCATCAGTAGGCGAAGCCACCAGCGAATGCGGCCAAGCTCTTTGCGCATTTCCCTGCGACGATGGCGCAACTCTTCCACGCGCGAGGACCACGCTTCAGTCATCAGCGCCCCCTTGTCGCGGCCGTAGTGAATTGCGGATGATCACCGTGAGTATCGGCCCTAAAGCCAGCCGCCTTGAGCGTTCTTCACGCTGGACGCTTAGGGTGGGCGCATGGCGCGTGGCCACCTCGTAGTAGCGAATCCCCTCGTAGCACCGCCTCCACTCGCGTTGGTGAGGCGGGCGCGAGCTATTAACCGCGCGTTGGCCCAGGTGTATCCGGATGCTCACTGTGAACTTGACTTTGAGAACGCCTTCCAATTGTTGTGCGCCACTGTGCTGAGCGCGCAGTGCACGGACGTGAGGGTCAACCAAGTCACCCCCGCGCTCTTTGCTCGCTTTCCCGATGCCAGGGCTATGGCCGGAGCGGCGCGCGAGGACGTCGAGGACATCATTCGTTCCACCGGTTTCTTTCGCGCTAAAGCAAAGTCGCTCATGGAACTGTCCAGCGACATCGTGCACCGGTACGGAGGGGAGGTTCCCGGCCGCTTGGAGGACCTCGTCACGCTACGCGGCGTAGGGAGAAAGACCGCGAATGTGGTGCTTGGTAATGCCTTTGGGGTGCCCGGCATCACGGTGGACACTCACATGGGTCGCTTGGCGCGCCGCCTTGGACTCACGGCCAATGGCGATCCCGTGGCGGTGGAGCGGGATCTCATGGCGCTCATTGCGCGTCCCGAGTGGACGTGGTGGTCGCACCGCGTGATCTTCCACGGGCGCAGGCGGTGCACGGCCCGCAAGCCTGATTGTGCGGGTTGCGAGATTGCTGCTCTGTGCCCCGTAGGCCGCGGTCAGTCCCTCCCGTGACTGCGGCTAAATGATGGGCTCTGGCGCACTGTCTACGGGTTCGCTGGAGACGGGCCGATGCTTGCGGTAGTAACGCCCTCGGACGTACAGAACCGTGGCACCGAGTAGTGCTGCGAGCACCGAGCCCGCGAGTACGGCAAGCTTCACTTCCTCTTGGCGTTGCCCGGCAAAGGACAAGTCGCCAATCAGCAACGACACTGTGAACCCGATGCCGGCGAGCACACCCACACCCATGACGTCCCACCATGACAAGCCGCGCTGCAACGAAGCCCGCGTGAATGTGGCGACCAGGAAGGTCGCTAACAGGATGCCGGCAGGCTTGCCCAAGACGAGTCCCAGCGTGACGCCTTGAGCCACAGGGTCACTCGCGGCGGCGGCCAGCACATCACTGTTGATGGCCACGCCCGCGGCAAACAATGCAAACACTGGCACCGCGATGCCGGCAGAAATGGGTCGCCAGGAATGCTCCCATCGTTCCACGAGCGGCTTGCCACGCCCCGGCTTGGCCGCCGCGGGGACCACCATTCCGAGCGCCACGCCTGCGATGGTCGCGTGAACTCCAGAGGCGTGAACCAGCGCCCACGTGACGAGCGCGAGCGGTGCCAATATCCACGCGGTCCGGATTCCCTTGCGAAGTAGCACGCCAAAGATCACCACGCACGCCGCACCCAGGAGCAACCACTGGACGTAGAGCCCCTCGGTGTAGAAAATCGCGATGATCATGATGGCAAGGAGGTCGTCCACCACGGCGAGCGTCAGGAGGAAGGCGCGCAACGCAGTGGGCAGCGACTTGCCCACTACCCCCAAGACCGCGAGCGCAAACGCAATGTCAGTGGCGGTGGGGATGGCCCATCCATCAGGAGAACCGCCCGCGCTCGCGGAGTTGATAGCCAAGTAGATCAAGGCCGGGAGCGCCATACCGCCAATGGCCGCCACAGTGGGGACGACGGCGGTGGCAGGTTTGCGCAGTTCGCCTGCGACAAACTCTCGCTTGAGCTCAAGGCCCACCACAAAGAAGAAGATCGCCAACAAGCCGTCTTTGGCCCACGACTCCAACGACAAGTGCAAGTGCAAGGACTCCGGTCCAAAGGAGAAGTCCTTCACTGCTTGATAAGACTCTGCCCAAGCTGAGTTGGCCCATACGAGCGCCACCACGGCGCCAATCAGTAAGAGGACTCCGCCCACTCGCTCGGTGCGCAGGGCATCGGCGATGGACCGCTCGGAAGACGCCGAAACCCGTGTGAAAAGCCGCCGCACGCGCGAACGCGGAGTCATGGTGCACTCCTGACCGCAGGGGTCATTGGAGTACTACACCGGGGCCGATGCCGCAGTCTCGGCGGCGCCGGCCTGAGCCTTGGGCGGTGGCGGGTCAAAGCGGTAGCCCACGTTGCGCACCGTGCCAATGAGGTGTTCGTGTTCGGCGCCGAGTTTGGCCCGCAACCGTCGCACATGGACATCTACGGTACGCGTTCCGCCGTAGTAGTCGAAGCCCCACACCTCTTGCAGCAATTGGTCGCGAGTGTAGACGCGGCCGGGGTGCTGCATGAGGTACTTGAGAAGTTCGAACTCCTTGTACGTCAAGTCCAAAGGGCGGCCTTTGAGGCGAGCTGTGTAGCCACCCACGTCCACGGTGAGTTCTCCTGAGGAGAACTCCGCGGCCTTGTCCATAGGGTCCTCGGCGTTTGCCCGGCCAATGAGTAAGCGGATGCGTGCTTCAACCTCGGCGGGGGAGGCATCGGTCAGGACTACGTCTTCGGCTCCCCAGTCGCTGGTCACAATGGACATGCCACCTTCGCGGAGCACCAGCAACACGGGGACATTGACACCCGTGACTTGCACCAAGCGGCAGTTGTTGCGAGCCTCAGCCAGATCGTTGCGGGCATCAATGACAAGCACGTCAGCATCCAACGCTTCAAGCATTGCAGCGGGCTCGGGAGCGACCACGCGGGTGCGGTGGCTGAGTAGGGCCAGAGCAGGCAACACTCCTGCGGCACCGTCAGGGGACGGCGTCAGTACGAGCAGGTCGGCCATAAGTACCTCCGGATGGGTTTTACTGTACCGGCGCGGGTGGTGAGAGACTTACCAGCGTGATTCCGTCGACGCGCACCACTGTGACCTTTGCCGCCGCCGTGTTCATCGCTGTCACCGGCTTCTATGGCACGCGATACCTCGCTCTGGCCGTGGGCCTGCTCATTGCAGTAGCCGCTGTGGGCTGGCCGTCCATCATGCGCATCGCCCACAAGAAGCCCGCCACCATCATCATGATCATTTCCGGTGCCATTGCGATCTTCTCCGTTGGCCTGGGCCGCGGGGAGCCGTACTTGCGATATGCGGTGGCTGCCGCAGCAGCTGCCGTGCTGCTTGCCTTGACATCTGAAGTGTTCTTCCCGTCACCGAGGGGCCGCGCCGTGGCATCGGTTTCTGGCTTGGCGGCTGGAGGCCTGGTAGCCGTCTCTGGCGCAGCATGGCTCGCCACGGAGAGGACCCCCGGCTCCGCTGACCTAGTGGTCGCGGCGGCGGCGTGCCTGGCGATGGCAGCCCTTGGCTCCACGTTGACGGCCCGCGCCAACATCAACGGCATCATTTCCGTGGTGCTCGCGGGTGGGTTTGGCGCTTACTTGGGCACGTTGTTTGACACTCTCACAGAGGTGGGCGGCCTCCTGGTGGGACTTGTGGCTGCTGCATCGGTGCTCATCATTTCGGAACTGGCCCGCAGGGAGCCAGCCCCTCGCAACATCTGGGCGGGAATTACCTCAGGCATCACGCCTGTTCTGGTGGCAGGAGCGCTCGTGTACATAGGCGGACGGCTGCTCGTCGGTTAGGTGCGGAGGGACCATGCTCATTCGCTTGCTCGTGATCGTCGCCGTGCTGGCGGCGGTCACCGTGGCGTATCGGTGGTGGTCTCAGCGCGATGGCAGGGTGCGGCGCGTTGAGGTTCCAGGTGCACTGACACCGGAAGTGCTGGGTGCTCCGCGCGGAGGGCGCGCCACTTTTGTGCAGTTCTCGACGCCCATGTGTGCCAAATGCCCTGGCACTCGCGCTCTCCTCCAATCGGTAGCGAGTGAGCAACCGCATGTCACGCACGTAGAAATCGACGCTGCCGAGCGCTTGGACTTGGCACGAGAACTAGGAATCATGCGGACACCCACCACGTTGGTGCTCGATTCCGACGGTGTGGTGGTGGCTCGCATGGACGGGGCCATGACCGTCCAACAAGCCCGCGAGGCACTTGCCGCGGTTCCAGAGCCGCAGGACTACACCATTTAAGCCAAGAGCCCTGGCGATACACTGAGCCGCGGCACACGGGACCGCTGACCGGTCCCCCAAAGGAGACACGATGGCAGACGCAGCAAAGCCCGACATTCAGATCGATCCCCGCGGCTACCGCTTTGGCGCCGCTGTCACCCTGGCTGTATCCGTGATCGCGCTGATCTTGGGTGCAGGTGCCCCCGGCGTCATCACCATGGGCGTGCTGGCCCTGCTGTTCCTTCCTGGCGCCACGGTGGGGCCCCAAGCAACGGTTCAAGCGTGGCTCTTCAAGAAGTTCATTCGCCCCCGCCTTGGCGCACCCACCGAGACTGAGTCCTTCAGGCCTCCGCGCTTTGCGCAGCAGATGGGTCTGGGCTTTTCCATACTCGCCGTGGTCTTTGGGGCCTTGAGCCTTCCCGTGTTGTTCTACGTGTTCACTGGATTTGTGGTGGTGGCATCGTTCCTCAACTCGGTGCTGGGCTTCTGCTTGGGATGCGAGATCTACCTTCTCCTCAAGCGCGCCACCACTCGGGCAGCGTGACATGGCTTCGCTTGTCATCAAGTGCACGTGGGGCGCCGAGCGACCCGAGGCCTTGATGCAAGCGTTCACCGTGGCAGCCACGGCGGCAGCGTCGGGTGTGGAGGTAAGCCTGTGGCTCACGGGTGAAGCAAGCCTGCTGGGCATCCACGGAAGCGACGATGTGCACTTGCCCCATTCGCCTGCATTGAGCGAATTGCGAGACGCCATCCTGGACGCGGGCACCATCACGGTGTGCACTCAGTGCGCCCTCAGGCGTGACATCACGGCCAATGACCTACTCCCAGGGGTGAGGATCGCAGGCGCGGCCACATTCCTTGAGGAAGTGATGGTGGAGGGCGCCCGCTCGCTCGTCTATTGAGAGGCGGCCGCTAGGCGCACAGCGCGGCTGATGCCACTGGGACCTCCGTCCCCGGCGGCGTAGACTAGTGGGCACTATGACCGCACTCGAAGCCACGTTTGTTGCCCTCGCCGCCGCATCGTTCCTCGCTGTCGCCTGGATAGTTGGGATTGTGGTGTGGCGCGTGGTGAAGGCACCCAAGCGGTGACTTTCATCTTCCCGGAGGGCCTGGCCCCGGAGGTCTACCCCCTTGCCTGGATTGTGGGCGAGTGGGAAGGCGCGGGAGTCATTGAGTACCCCGGCATTGAGCGCACTGACTTCCGCAATCGCGTGGTGATCGGTCACGACGGCGGCCCCTACTTGAGTTACACCTCCACCATTACGCTCATGGGCGCCGATGGTGAGGAAGGGCAAATCTGGTCCACCGAGTCGGGCTTCTGGAGGGTCTCCCCGGACACACCTGAGGGCGTGGAGCTGGCGGAAGGCCAACGTCCTGTGGAGCTCGTGGTGGCGGATGCCGCCGGTTCCGTCGCGCTCTTTGTGGGCGCGGTGGGCAATGGCCGCATCGAACTCGGCACGGACCTTATGGCCCGCACGGCATCGGCTCCCGACATTGGTGGAGCCACGCGCTTGTACGGCAACGTGGGCGGTGACTTGCTGTGGGCATGGGACCTTGCCGCCTTTGGTCACGAGCTGCAGTCTTACGCGAGCGCACGGCTGAGCCGTGTGGGCGGCGTGGAAGCTCCGGCCACGGCATGAGCGTTCACTAGCCATGATCACCATCACGAGCCCGCTGTTGGCCCGCCCCGGCGCGGTTGAAGCATCGGGCCCCGACGCCGGCGTCGCTTGGCACTACGGTGACCCCACCGCGGAGCAGCGTGCCCTGGAACAAGGCCGTGCCGTGGTGGATCAGTCTCATCTGGGCGTAGTCACCGTCACGGGCCCCGATCGCCTCACCTGGCTGGACTCACTGTGCTCGCAGCAAGTGGTCAATCTGCCTCCCGGGCAATCCGTAGAACTCATGATCCTCACCCCTCAGGGCCGCATCGAGCACGTGGCGGCGGCCGTGGATGACGGCGCAACCACGTGGCTGATCACCGAGACCGCGCCCGCACTGGCGACCTTCCTTGACCGCATGCGCTTCATGTTGCGGGTGGAGGTCGCTGACGTCACCGATCAATGGGCCGCGCTGGGCGAGGCCGTTGGCGCGCCCGCAGCACCCGGCGAACCCGTGACGTGGGTGGACCAGTGGCCTCACGTGGGCCCTGGAGGCACGTCTTACGCCGATGCCACAGCACCCGGGGGAGCGGCTAGGGCGTGGCGACTGGTCTTGGTCCCTCGCGACAGCCTCGAAGGGGCTGTGGACGATCGCCTTGCCGCGGGATGGTCCCTCGCTGGCACGTGGGCCAACGAAGCGCTCCGCATTGCGGCGCACCGTCCCCGCGCAGCGACTGAGGTGGACGAACTTGCTTTGCCCCACGAACTCGACTGGTTGCGCACCGCCGTGCACTTGCACAAGGGCTGCTACCGCGGCCAAGAGACGGTAGCCAAGGTCCACAATGTGGGCCGCCCTCCCCGCCGGCTCACCATGCTTCACCTGGATGGGTCCGCGCACATGCTTCCTTCTCCTGGGGCCACCGTGAGCATTGCCGGAGAGGGCGAAACGCGCGAGGCCGGGCACGTGACATCCGCCTCCCGTCACCATGAACTCGGACCCATTGCCCTCGCCGTGATCAAGCGCTCGGTAGATCCCAACGCGCCACTGGCGGTGGCGTATGAAGGTGGCGTGATTGCCGCCACTCAGGAACTGATTGTCAACGCGGACGGCTTTTCCGCCGACCGACCTCCCAAGCCGGGGCCCACCATGAAGGGGCTTCTCATGGGCAAGGGTTGCGCTGCTGACGGTGGAGACCTTCCCACGTAGTGGGTTCGGTGCCGCGGCTGCTTGTCGCGTGGCGGTACCGTGTGGATATGGAGATCACTGCGGCGGAGTTCGCAAAGAAGCCTCAAGACGCCTTGGCTGCTGCACGGGCGGGTGACGAGGTGCTCATCACTGACTCGGGCATCACCGTGGCGCGCCTGTCTGGGGCTGCCTCCTCCACGCTCATGGACCGCTTGCACCGTGACGGGCTCATCACTCCTCCCGCCGAGGACCGCGCCGTGCCTCGCTTGCCTCAAGCTGAGGGTGCCAAGGATGCACTTTCTAGCCTGCTCGGCCGGCTCAAGAGGTAAGCGTGAGCCTCGTCTACTTCGACACCTCCGCGTTGGTGAAGTTGTGCGTACTTGAGACCGGCACGCCCTTGGCAGTGGCTTTATGGGAAGGCGCCGATGCTCTACTCACCTCCCGCATTGCCGACACCGAGGTGCGGGCCGTGCTTGCCGCTGCCGAGCGCATCGGCAGAATTGACGCCTCACCTGCAGCTAAGGCTCGTGAGCGCTGGAACGAATTGTGGCCCGGGCTTGCCAAAGTGGAAGTGAGCACGCAGGTCAGTGAGACCGCTGGTGCGCTCGCTGACCGCAGGCCTTTGCGCGCGGCAGATGCGATCCATTTGGCGAGCGCCTTACTGGTGCGCGACGTGAACCCGCTGTTTGCCGCATGGGACCGCCGCCTTGCGGATGCCGCGCGTGCCGAAGGTTTGACCGTACTGCCCCAAGCAATCTCATAGGAGCGACCCCATGTCCATGTTCGGAGCGCTCCAATGGGGCATCGTGTTGATTCTGTCTGTAGCGGCTTTTGTGGGCGCGGTGTGGGGTGTCATTGACGCCTCGCGCTATTCACCGCAGACGTTCGTCAACGCCGGCAAGCAGACCAAGACCGTGTGGGTGGTATTGCTGGTCATCGCTGCGTTGGTGGCGTTTGTTTCGCTGCCGGCGCCCATTGGTCAAGGGGGCGGAATCATCGGATTCCTGGGTATTGCCGCAGTGGCGGTGGTGGGTATCTACTTTGCTGGAGTGCGCCCCAAGTTGCGAGAATTTGGGCCTCCCCGGCGCAACCCAGGCGGCGGGAACAACCGCGGCGGTTGGTAGCAGCGTGAGGGCTGTGCTGCAGCGCGCTTCACGCGCCTCAGTGACGGTGGACGGGAACGTTGTCGCAGCCTTTGGCCGTCAAGGTCTAGTGGTGCTCATTGGGGTGACGCACGAGGACGGACCAGCGCAAGTGGACGTCATTGCTCGCAAGATTGCGGACTTGAGGTTGCTGGATGGCGAACGCTCCGTGGTGGAGGCGAGCGCGCCGGTGATTGTGGTGAGCCAGTTCACGCTTTATGGCGATGCGCGCAAGGGTCGCAGGCCCACGTGGAACGCGGCCGCGCCTGGGCCTGTGGCCGAGCCTCTGGTAACCGCGGTTGTTGAAGAGCTCCGCGGGCGCGGGATCGACGTAGCGACAGGGGTCTTTGGCGCGCACATGGAGGTGGAACTAGTAAACGACGGCCCAGTCACCCTCATCGTGGAGGCGTAACCGGGCCGTCGGCTGGTGTGGCGTTGTTGTTGTCTTTCAGAGGCGCCCTAGGCATCTGTCCTGACGAGCAGGTCGCCCACCTCGCAGTCCAGAGCCGCACAGATGGCTGCGAGTGTGGAGTAGCGGATGGCGCGGGCCCTGTCGTTCTTGAGGATGGACAGGTTCACCACTGACACTCCCACCTTGTCACTCAGGGCCGTGAGCGTCATGTCGCGCTCGGCGAGGAGCTCATCGAGACGACAGTGAATGCCGGTGGGGCCCTCGTCGTCGGCGGGACTCATACCAACCCCTCCGTCTCACGCTGCAGCTTCTCGCCCAGCTGGATGGCCGTGCCGATGGCCGCCAGGATGATGATCCCGATGACCGGCGCGATGTTGATGGTGGTGCGGAACACCTCGTAGGTGTAATCGCTCACCGCGGAGAGTGCGCCATTGACGGTCATGGTGGTGAAGAGGCTGCCGAGTACCCACCCTGCGGTGAGGATGGCCGACGCTGCGTACACCAGTCGGTACGTGGTGCGGTTGAACACTTGCGCCCGCGCAAAGCGCATGCACAGCATTCCGCCGATGACCAGCAATGCCATCCACGTGAGGCCCCACGTGATCGGCTCGGCCCACAGGGCGAAGAGCGTTGCGGGAGCGGGGTCTGCCACGGTGATCACTGCCTGCGAGACGATGCCGTCGATTGGTGCGCCGTTGGGGCCCAGTGGCACGGGGAGTGTCTCGTCATCCAGTTTGACCGGGACGGGGATGTCGTGGCCGGGTGCGACCTCGACGAGGCGGGTGATCGTGGTGATGAGCACGGCTACAAAGCCAACTCCTGCAGCAACAGCGGTGGCGTAGAGGCCGATGCGGTCGTTCTTGTCCGGCTTTGCAACCGGCTCTGATGTGGTGGACATGGTCCCTCCTTATCGTTAATCGTTGTTATTGATAAACGATACGTATCGACAATCGTTGTGTCAAGTCGCGTGCGACAGAGTTTTCGCAACACGCTTGGGTCCGGGCGCACCTCACGCCTGTGGCGGCAGCACACACTCTTCGCCACACGCTCACGCCTGTGGCGAACATGGCAATAAGGGGTGGTTGCCCGTCGTTAGCCTGGATGTAATCGACTGGCCCCTGTGTCAGCGACCCCGAGGAGGTATGACATGTTCGAGCGGTTTACCGACCGAGCCAGGCGTGTAGTGGTGCTTGCCCAAGAAGAGGCACGCATGCTCAACCACAACTACATCGGCACTGAGCACATCCTCCTTGGCCTTGTCCGTGAGGGCGAAGGCGTTGCCGCCAAGGCACTCGAGGCGATGGACATTTCGCTCAACGGCGTGCGCGAGCAGGTGCAGGAGATCATCGGCGAGGGCTCCCACGCACCCTCCGGCCACATCCCCTTCACGCCGCGCGCCAAGAAGGTGCTCGAACTGAGCCTGCGCGAAGCGCTGCAACTGGGCCACAACTACATCGGCACCGAGCACATCCTCCTTGGCCTCATCCGCGAAGGCGAAGGCGTGGCAGCCCAGGTACTGGGCAAGCTTGGCGCGGACCTCGGTGGCGTGCGCCAGCAAGTAATCCAGTTGCTCAGCGGCTACGAAGGCAAGGAATCCGCGAGCGCCACGGGCGGCGGCGGTCCTTCCGAAGGCACTCCCGCTGGCTCCACTGTCCTCGACCAGTTCGGTCGCAACTACACGCAAGCCGCACGTGAAGGAAAGCTTGACCCTGTCGTCGGCCGTGAATTGATCATGGAACGCGTGATGCAGGTCTTGAGCCGACGCACCAAGAACAACCCCGTCTTGATTGGTGAGCCCGGCGTGGGTAAGACCGCCGTGGTCGAGGGCTTGGCGCAGGCGATTGTGCGCGGGGACGTCCCCGAGACCCTGAAGGACAAGCACCTCTACACGCTTGACCTCGGCTCGCTCGTGGCCGGATCTCGCTACCGCGGTGACTTTGAAGAGCGACTCAAGAAGGTCCTCAAGGAGATCCGCACGCGCGGCGACATCATCCTGTTCATCGACGAAATCCACACCCTGGTAGGTGCCGGTGCGGCCGAAGGTGCCATTGACGCGGCCTCCATTTTGAAGCCGATGCTTGCGCGCGGTGAGTTGCAGACCATCGGTGCCACCACCTTGGATGAGTACCGCAAGCACGTGGAGAAGGACCCTGCGCTGGAGCGTCGCTTCCAACCCATCCAAGTACCGGAGCCGGAGCTCAGCCACGCCATCGACATCCTCAAGGGTCTGCGTGACCGGTACGAGGCATTCCACCGCGTCACCATCACGGACGACGCCATTGTGGCCGCCGCTCAAATGGCTGACCGCTACATCAGCGACCGGTTCCTGCCGGACAAGGCCATCGACTTGATCGATGAGGCGGGCGCACGTCTGCGCATCCGTCGCATGACGTCGCCCCCTGAGTTGCGTGACCTTGACGACAAGATCGCCAACGTGCGTCGTGATAAGGAATCGGCCATTGACGAGCAGGACTTCGAGAAGGCTGCGTCGCTACGTGACGTAGAGCGCCGCCTCACCGAGGAGCGCTCCGAGAAGGAGAAGGCCTGGAAGTCGGGTGACCTTGACGTTGCCGCCGTGGTGGACGAGGACCTGATCGCAGAGGTGCTAGCAATGTCCACCGGAGTACCAGTAGCCCGCGTCAGCTCTGATGAGTCCTCGCGACTGCTGTCCATGGAGACCGAGCTGCACAAGCGCGTCATCGGTCAAGAACAAGCCATCAAGGTGCTGTCTCAGGCCATCCGTCGCACGCGTGCTGGCCTCAAGGACCCCAAGCGTCCCGGTGGTTCGTTCATCTTCGCCGGCCCCACGGGCGTCGGTAAGACCGAACTTGCCAAGGCGCTCGCCGAGTTCTTGTTTGGCGACGAGGACGCACTCATCTCGCTCGACATGTCCGAGTACGGCGAGAAGCACACCGTGGCGCGACTCTTCGGAGCGCCCCCCGGATACGTGGGCTTCGAAGAAGGCGGCCAGCTCACCGAGAAGGTACGCCGCAAGCCGTTCTCCGTGGTGCTCTTCGACGAGGTGGAGAAGGCTCACCCCGACATCTTCAACTCGCTGCTCCAGATCCTGGAAGACGGCAAGCTCACCGATGCTCAGGGCCGCGAGGTGAACTTCAAGAACACCATCATCATCATGACCACCAACCTGGGTGCCGATGCGATCTCCCGTCGCCAGGCCACAGGCTTCTCCGTGGCGCACGAGTCCGGCCACACGTACGACGAGATGGTCAAACTGGTGAACTCCAAGCTCAAGGAACACTTCAAGCCCGAGTTCCTCAACCGCGTGGACAACGTGGTGGTGTTCCCGCAGCTCACTCAAGACGAGATCGTGTCCATTGTGGACCTCATGATCGCTCGCCTCGACGAGCGCATGAAGGACAAGGACATGGGCGTGGAGCTCACGGTGGCGGCCAAGAAGCTGCTCGCCGAGAAGGGCTACGACCCCGTGCTGGGTGCCCGGCCGCTGCGCCGTGCTCTACAGCGCGAGATCGAGGACCCGTTGAGCGAGAAGATCCTCTTTGGCGAGTTGGTGGCCGGACAGATCGTGCGCGTGGATGCCGAGGGCGAAGGCATCCTGGGCGAGTTCACCTTCGAGGGCATCGACAAGGACGACGTTGTGGGCGAGCCCGTCACTACCGGCGCCAAGGGCAAGGCTGAG
>JAEYYZ010000142.1 GCA_023428185.1 Actinomycetes bacterium | reverse complement strand
GCACCAGCGTCTTCAGCAATCTTCGCTTGATCCGCGTTGACCACGTCCATGATGACGCCGCCCTTGAGCATTTCGGCCATGCCGCGCTTGACGAGATCGGTACCGACCTTGGGCGTGCTCATGTCTGTAGTTCCTTTACTGGTTGTGGGGAGAAACTGGCATCAAGTCTAATCGCGTCCATGTAGGTCTCTTCGATTCTTGGCGCAACCTGGTGCCAGTCAAAGGTGCCTGCTCGTTCACGCCCACGCTGAGCAAGGGCCTTGCGTTCCTCAGGATCATCCAGAACGGACACGATGGTCCGGCCTAGGTCCTCTGGATCTTCTACCGCGTGGAGAGCCACGCACACCTCACCGGACTCGTTGGTGGCGACATCGCGGAAGGCTTGCAAGTCACTCGCGACCACGGCCGCTCCAGCAGCCATCGCTTCTACCAAGACGATGCCAAAACTTTCGCCTCCCGTGTTGGGTGCGCAATACACGTCCATAGATGCCATGAACGATGCCTTCTCGGCTTCGTCGAGCTCGCCCACCACTTCTGCCCCGGCGCGGGCGGCCCGCGCAGCAACCCTGTCGGAGAAACGCCCTGCGATCAGGAATCGCGCGCGGGGGTAACGGGTGCGCACGTGCGGGATGGCGTCCAGGAAATCGTCGAGACCCTTGCGAGGTTCGTCGAGCCTGCCGAGAATGCCCACCGTGGGCGCGTTCTTGGTGCCTTGCCACTCCACGCGCGGCGTGGCCCCCATGTATGCGGCGGTGGCAACTCCGTTAGGAATGATGTGGGTGGCGTCGAGGCGCAAGTGATCCTTCACGGTACGAGCCGCAGACGGCGACACTGCAATGCGTGCATCCAGCACCTCATAACCGGGCTTGATCCAGGGCTTGCCAAGGCGCATCAGCGTTGAGTCGTCGTTCGAGGTGTGGAAGGTGGCCACCGTGGGCCCCAGTCGTGCCCACATGGCTATCAGGCTCAAAGACATGGCGCCTGGCTCGTGCAAGTGCACGATGTCAAAGTTGCCATCCGCGAGCCAGCCACGCACGCGCGCGGCGGCTGTCAAGCCAAACGTGATGCGCGCTGTCGACCCGTTGTACTTGAACGGGAACGAGCGACCCGCTGTGGTGACAAACGCTGGGACTGGAGTTCGGGGCGCTGCAGGTGCCAATACCGAGACCTCGTGCCCCCGGTCAAGGAGAGCGTGAGCCAAGTCGATGACGTGCAGTTGCACACCCCCAGGGCGATCCAAGGAGTAGGGGCAAACAATGCCAATGCGCATGCTCATCTAGTCCACCCAGCCAAACCGTTGGAGCATGTGCCAATCTTCGGGATGCTTACGGATCTCTTCACCCAGCCATGCTCCCCATGCTCGAGTCATCGCTTCCACCTTTTCCGCATTGGTGCCCGTGGCGGGAGGTTCAATAAACGGTCCGAACTCCATCACCACTCCCCACTTGCTGCCCGCCGCACGCCTGCGCTCGCCAGTGAGCGCCTCGTAGCGAACAAACAACGGCTGTACAGAGCACCCTACGGCGAGTGCGAGCGCCGCGGGCCCCGGAGCGACGCGTGCAGCGTGTCCACCAAACTCCACTTCTATGCCAGCTCCGCTGAGGTCTCGATCCGCCACGAGAGCGAGCACCCCACCGTCGCGCTTGGCAGCTCCCACCAAGGTGCGGAATGTCGAGGAGCCTTCATAGCCGATGATGTTCATCCCCCACTGCTCACGCACCGCGACAAACTGGTCAAAGACTTCTTGCGGCTTGAGCTTTTCGGCAACGGCTGTCACGCGAGCGACGTTACGGCACGTGAACGCACCCACGAGGTCCCAGTTGCCGCTGTGTGCCAAAGCAATGACAACGCGCCCGTCACGCTCCAGCACTGCGCGCGTGGGTTCATAACCGTCCATGCGCACGCGGGCATCTACTTGCTCGGGGCTCATGCGTGACAGTTCCAGCGTCTCCGCGTAGTACCGCGCCGTTGATGCCATTGATGTGCGGCTCAACCGGCGCAACTCGCCACCTTCGATGCCAGTGAGCCGGTGCAGGTTGTCCTCGAGCCGCCGTACGGCCTTAGAGCGTGTGACCCAGCCCCACCACGAGATGGCCGCCACGGCCCCCCTGATGACGCTCACCGGCAGTACTCGCGAGGCGCGCCACGCGATCAAGAAAGCATTCATGTGCGCGCAGAGTCTCCGCGGGTGGCCTTGACCACGCTCCAGGTGCGCTGGAACACGGTCACGGCTGCGGCTAAGGCGAGAGCCCATAGGGTCCAGGTAAGGATGCCTAGAGGAGCGCCAAGGCCTACCGCAGCGGCGGCAATGCCACCAATAATGAGCCTGTCAGAGCGCTCCGCGATCCCGCCCTTGGCATCGATCCCCAGCCCTTCCGCGCGCGCCCTAGCGTACGGAACCAGCGTGCCAAGCATCATCGCAAAGAGCGCGGCAAGCGCCGTGCCCCGGTCCACGTCAATGAAGCCCCAGACCAAGGCGCCAAAGATTGCGGCGTCCGCCACCCGGTCAAGTGTGGAATCGAGGAATGCCCCCAGGCGGGACTCCTTGCCGGAGATGCGCGCCATGTTGCCGTCCAGCATGTCCGTCATCGCGAACGCGGCAATCACCACCACACCCCAGAACAGCATGCGGCCGCCTTGCGGGAAGAACCAGATAGCCGCTGCCACGGCACCCACGGTGCCAAAGATGGTGACCGCGTTGGGGTGAACACCAAGTTTCAATAGCAGTTTGGCGGGGCCGCGCCACACTGCGGCCATGACGGGCCGCAAGCGTCCGAACATTCACTGCTCCTTTACGTACTGTGCCCACGCGGTGCTGAGACGCTCCCACGTGTCGTCGAGCAATTCGGGCATGGCCTTGGTGCGGCCCACGACGGGCAAGAAATTGGCATCACCTACCCAGCGCGGCACCACGTGCTGGTGCAAGTGCTCGGAAATCCCGGCACCGCCCGTCACGCCTTGGTTCATGCCGACATTGAAGCCTTTGGTTCCCGTCGCGGCGCTAAGGACGCGCATGGCGTCTTGAGTCAGCGCGCTCATTTCGTCGCGCTCGGCGTCCGTGGCGTCCGTGTACCAGCCGATGTGCCGGTATGGGCAAATCATGAGGTGCCCAGGGTTGTACGGGTACAGATTGAGCACCACGTAGCAGGTGGTACCACGATGAATCACCAGGTGGGTGCGGTCATCATCGTCGTCGCTCTTGCAGAGCGGGCATTCGCGTTCGTCAGCAATGGGCGCGCGTTCGGAGGCGTTGCGCACGTATGCCATCCGATGCGGGGTCCACAAGCGTTGGAAGCCGTCGGGCTCGCCGCCCATCGTTTCCGCGTCCACCCATTCCACGTCCATGACCAGCTAGACCTGGGCCCTGGTGCGGACGGCATCAAGAATGCGTTCCACTGCTTGGTCCACTGGGACCTGGTTGTCTTGGGTACCGTCGCGGAATCGGAAGGAGACTGCCCCGGCATCGGCGTCCTCCCCACCGGCGATGAGCACAAAGGGCACCTTCTCTTTGGACGCATTGCGAATCTTCTTGGGGAAGCGTTCGTCAGACGCGTCGAGTTCTACGCGCACGCCGGCGGCACGCAACCGCTGTGCCACCTCGCCCAAGTACGCGTTGAACGCTTCGGCGACGGGGATCGCCTTGACCTGGACAGGTGCGAGCCACACCGGGAATGCGCCAGCGTAGTGCTCGGTGAGGATGGCAAAGAATCGCTCAATGGAACCAAAGAGTGCACGGTGAATCATCACCGGACGCTGACGAGAGTTGTCAGCCGCGGTGTACTCCAGTTCAAAGCGTTCGGGCAGGTTGAAGTCCAACTGAATGGTGGACATTTGCCACGAGCGGCCAATGGCGTCGCGAGTTTGCACGGAGATCTTGGGGCCGTAGAACGCCGCGCCTCCCGGATCCGGCTTCAATTCAAGGCCCGATGCCTCGCCTACTTGGCGCAAGGTCTCGGTGGCCTCTTCCCATAAGTCGTCCGAACCCACTGACTTCTCGGGGTTGCGGGTGGATAGCTCCAGGTAGAAGTCCTCAAGCCCGTAATCCCGCAGCAACCCCAGCACAAACTCAAGAGTCTTGGTGAGTTCCACGTGCATCTGCTCACGAGTGCAGTAGATGTGAGCGTCGTCTTGAGTGAAGCCGCGCGCCCTGGTGAGGCCGTGGATGACGCCTGACTTTTCGTAGCGGTACACGGTGCCGAACTCGAACATGCGCAGTGGCAGTTCACGGTATGAGCGGCCTCGTGAACGGTAAATCAGGTTATGCATGGGGCAGTTCATGGGTTTGAGGTAGTAGTCCACGCCTTGCTTGGTGATCTGACCCGCTGCGTCGCGTTCCTCGTCCAGGTGCATGGGTGGGTACATGCC
>JAEYYZ010000205.1 GCA_023428185.1 Actinomycetes bacterium | reverse complement strand
GCGTGACCTCGGTGATGAAGTGGTTGAGGATGCGGCGAGCTTCATCCTCCGGAGTCTGCGTGCCAAAGACCATGGCGCCCAGTGCAATGGGGGTCAGGTGGGTATCGGTGGTTCCGAATCGGAATGCGTTATGTGTCATGCCGCCGACGCTAGGAGTTGGAGCGCGCTCAAAGTCAAGCGCAGTTCTGCGAACCAAAAGCTTGTGCCTCAGCGCTTGACTTAGTGTGCACTCGAACGTGTAGACCAGACGCACAAAGGAAGGAAGGAACGCCATGCACATAGCGATTGCCGGCGCCGGAATGGTAGGGCAGTTCTATGCCGAGCGATGGATCGCGGCCGGGCACACTGTGACCTTCACGCACGTCCGAGACCATGGTCGTGCCGAGGCGCTGGTCGCACGACTAGGGCCGGGTACCACGTGGGCCACCTCCCTCGCTACGGGCCCCACGACCGACGCTAACCCCAAACCGGACGTTGCGGTGCTTGCAGCGCGGTTCGAGACCGTCGCCCGAGCGCTAACCGACCTCGGTGACCTTGAGGACGTGGTTGTGCTCGACGCCGTCAATCCCTTCAATCCGGAGCGCACGGGCTTGGTAGACCTCGGTGGCCGCACCGCGGCCGACCACATCGGCGACTTGCTAGCGCAACACGGTGGTGCGCGGCACGTCAAGGCGCTGCATAGCGAAGGTGTTGAGCGCATCCGCCAAGCCAACCGCCCACTCGCGCTCTTTGTCGCAGGCGACGATCCTTACGCCGTGGAAGTCGCCGCCTCCTTGATTCACGATGCCGGGCTGGACGCGGTAGCGACAGGAGCCTTGGCAACAGCGGCATGGAGTGAACCGCCAGGTCCACTGTTTGGACAGGGCTTCTCGCTTGCTGAAGCTCAGCGCGCACTCGAGGGGTTGCGATGAGGCGTGTGGTGGTGGCCCGCCATGGTGGCCCTGAAGTGCTCGAACTCCACGATGTTGAGACCCCTGCCCCCGCTCCCGGTCAGGTGTTGGTGCGCCACTCGTGGGTGGGCGTGAACTTTGTGGATGTGATGTACCGCCGCGGGGGTGATTACCACGTGGACTTGCCGTTCACTCCCGGGGTTGAGGCGGCTGGAGTAGTGGAGGCAGTGGATCACGGAGTCGAGGGCGTCAACATTGGCGACCGGGTGACATACACCGGGTTTCACAATGCGTCCTATGCCGAAGCTGGCCTGGTTCCGGCCGCAAGTGTCCTGCCCACTCCCAGGGGCATCGATGACCGGACGGCTGCTGCGGTGGCGATGCAAGGCGGCACGGCCGCAGTGCTTCTCACCATGGCTCAGTCGGTCTCGCCGGGGGACGTGGTAGTGGTCACGGCGGCTGGAGGTGGAGTCGGCGCATTCTTGACGCAGGCCGCGACGGCCATGGGCGCACGAGTGGTGGCCCAAGCGTCGTCGCCCGAGAAAGCTGCCTATGCGGAGCAGTCGGGTGCGGAGCGTGTGGTGCGCAGTTACGTGGACTTGTCAGCGGCAGTTGATGAGCTCACGGACGGCAAGGGCGCGGTTGCCGCGTTCGACGCTGTGGGGCAGGCGGCTGCCGAGTCGGTGCTCGCGAGCCTCGCGGTCCGGGGTCACTACGTGCTCTACGGGAAAACAACGGGCCCCATCACTGGCTTCGACCTAGACAGGCTCTCGGGCTTTCAGGGTGACCACATCCGGGGAGCGGCGCGTGTCAGTTGGGTGTCCGGGTATCACTACCTCCAGGAGCGTTCCGATGCGCTAGCGGTTCAGGCCACTCTCGCACGGTGGGTCGGGGACGGGGTTATCCGGCCACGCGTGGCGGCTGAATTTGAGTTGGCGGAGGTCGCCGATGCTCACCGGGCGCTGGAAGAGCGTAGCCTCGCCGGCAAGGTGTTGTTGAGAATCGGGAATTGAGGTCAGAGGATGAGCAACTACACGATTGACCAGGCCGCCGAGAAGATGGGCATCTCCAAGCACGCCTTGCGTTACTACGAGCGGGAGGGCCTGTTGCCCCCCATTGAGAAAGCCGCAAACGGTCACCGGCGGTACACCGACGATGACTTGGGCTGGGTGAAGTTCCTGCAGTTGCTACGGGGAACTGGGATGCCTATCAGGGAAATGAAGTCTTTTGTGGCACTGACGTGGGCGGGGGATCACACCATTGCCCAACGCGTTGAGGTGCTGGAGCGATACCGCGGGGCATTGCGCGCGCGCATGGAAGCCGATGTGGAGCACCTCAAGTTCCTCAACTACAAGATTGACTACTACTCCAGCGTGCTCGCGTTGGAGACAGCCACCGCAGAGGACATCGGGGCGAGCGAGCCCTCGAACGCATAACAAGGAATTGACACGTCGTGCCGCGCGTTGGCACCAGCATGACAACCCTGCGTGTGGATACCTGGAACGACATTGTGTGCCCGTGGTGCTACGTGGGTGAGGCGAGGCTGCGCAAAGCGGCCGCCGCCCTAGGTGCGGACGTCCAGGTGGAGATCCACCCCCACGCCTTCGAGTTGGACCCCAACCACGAGCACCCAGAACAGGTGTTGGACATGTTGGCGCGTAAGTACGGGCGCACGCAGGAGCAAGCGCGCGCCATGGATTCTCAGGTGGCACGGCTTGCGGCGGAGGAAGGTCTGCCGTACACGAGTGAGCGCGTCACGGTGAACACCTTCAACGCTCACCGGCTCATTGCTGCGGCGCAAGAAGTGGGAGCCAAACTGGGCTTGCTACACGCATTGCAACGCGGCCACTTCTCGGGAGAGATCGACCTCAGCGATCCGCACGCGCTAGTGGCAGCCGCCGTGGGCGTGGGCATGAGTGAGGGCCGGGCACGTCAGGTGCTCGAAGGGGATGACTACGCCGATCAAGTCCGGGACGATGCCGCGACGGCCAGGAGCTTGGGCGTCACAGGGGTTCCGTTCACGGTGATCGCGGAGAAGTTTGCGATTCCCGGATGCGTCGAGGTGTCTCAATACGAGATGGGCCTGCGGCGCGGGCTTGAGGCTTCAGCCCAGTAAGGCTGACTGCTGTCACGGCGCCCAGCGCGACCGCCCCGCCCAACAATTGCCACAAGGTCAGTGACTGACCCAGCCAAAGCCACCCAATCCCGGCCGCGGTGACGGACGTGAGTAGCGACAAGAACGTCACCACAGACGCTTCAAGATGCCCGATGCCCCGGAACCAGAGCGAGTACGCCAGGACAGTTCCCATTAGCCCAAGCCAGAGGTAACCAGCCACGGCGCCGCCCGTGAAACCCGCTCGCGGCACCCCCTCCCAGATGGCGATCGGGATGAGGAACAACCCCCCGGCCGTGAGTTGCCAAGCGGTGAGCGTGAGTGGCGGCACGGGTGCCTTCCACGCCTTGGTCAACGTCACGCCCACTGCCATGAGTACCGCGCCGGCGACGGCAGCGAGCACGCCGAGGGTGTCGAGTTCGGCGGCAGGTGTGAGCACCAACAGTCCCACGCCCAGCACTCCTGCAACTCCGGCGCCAAGTTTGAGCGGCGTTACTCTCTCGCCAAGCTTCACACTCGCAAGCCACACCACTATCAGCGGTTGCACCGCACCGATAGTGGCCGCGACTCCACCTGGCAAGCGATATGCCCCGAGGAACAGCAAGGGGAAGAACGCACCCACGTTGAGCACGCCCAAGACGGTGGCGCGCCACCACCAGTCACGTTGGGGAAGCGTGTGCGTGAGCGCTAGCAGCAACAGACCGGCCGGGAGGGCGCGTAGAAGCGATGTCAGCATCGGCGCGTCGGCTGGGAGAAATTCCGTGGTGACCGCATAGGTGGTTCCCCATGCGATGGGGGCAACCGCTGTGGCCGCGATGAGTGCGAGTCCGGCGCGGCTGTTCACACAAGAGGAACCCTCATGTATGGCGCGCTATTCCGCTCATGCGTAGCGTGGTGCCATGACAGATGAGCGACTCACCGCCCCCGTGTTTGAGCCCGGACAGACCGTGAAGGGACCGGCTTCCTACTTCGCCTCCATTGAGAAGACATA